>NZ_NDIO01000237.1:0-3170 GCF_002241085.1 Vibrio sp. V03_P4A6T147 | reverse complement strand
CTAATAAACTGGAAATTTAAGTTTTATTAGTGATAGCTAAAGGAGTGACAGTAACAAGCCAGTAGATAACGCTTTTAACAAGATAATTCTGGTTTGAATTTACTGTTTTAAAGGATGGTTTTTTAGACAGAAAATGCCATACCACGAGGGGTGATTCGCGAAACGGCACTATCATCGCAATTGAGTTAGATGGATTAATAAAAAAGAGAAGAGTCTGGACCATGCCAAAGCGTAGTAAAGAAGATACTGAAATCACCATTCAGAGAATAATGGATGCTGTTGTCGATCAGCTATTGAGACTGGGTTACGACAAAATGTCGTATACCACGTTGAGTCAGCAAACAGGGGTTTCACGAACGGGGATTAGCCACCATTTTCCAAAGAAAACCGATTTTACGGCCGCTTTAGATGGGCGGATTTTTAAGCTGTTTGTTGAGCATTTAGATTTTGAAAATGACCTTTCAAGTTTTTCAAATAGCTGGATAAATGCGCTAGAAAATGCACAATTTTTGGCTATTTTACGTTTATTATTTCATCATGTTGTGACGACTGAAAATGCGGATGAATTTGCAGCAAATGGTGTCGATCGGTTATACAAAACGGTGGCTGTACAGTTTGGCAAAGAGAGCGCAAGAGAGCTTGAGTGGCTGATTGGTAAATCACTGATTAAAATGAGTCAATAATTTGGCACTTTGTGCAAGCTTGTATTGTCGACTTTAACACTAAAGCCAACTGAGAAGTTGGCTTTAGTGCTTTTTATAGAGAGATTGTGTCGATCAATCGTACAACGTTGGGATCGGTTGACGTTTATGCTGAGTTGCTGTGTAAATCGCGACAAGACGGTCAATCACGTGCTGGGAAACAGGCTTCCCTTCTAAAAAATCATCGATTTGGTCATAACTTAAGTTTAACGCATCTTCATCTGCTTTTTGTGGTGCGAGCTCTTCTAAATCCGCGGTGGGTGTTTTTTGAACCAATTGTTGTGGTGCGCCTAATTGAGCAGCTACCGCGCGCACTTGACGTTTACTCAAGCCAAAAAGTGGTGCTAAATCACACGCGCCATCACCAAATTTAGTATAAAAACCGGTGATGTTTTCTGCGGAATGATCCGTGCCGAGTACTAACGCACCAACAAAACCTGCAATTTCGTACTGCGCAACCATGCGAGCGCGCGCCTTTACATTTCCTTTCACGAAATCAATTTTGGCACTGTCAGTTGGAGTTAAGCTTGTGCCTTGTAGCGCATCAAGAGAGGCTGAGTGCAGGCCATCTACACCCGCTTTAATATTGACCGAAATTGAGTGTGTAGGTTGAATGAAGGAGAGAGCAAGCTGCGCTTCATCCTCATCTTTTTGTTCGCCATAGGGTAAACGAACGGCGATAAACTGATAGTCGTTAACGGCGTATTCTTGGTTGAGTTGTGTCACGGCGAGCTGGGCTAGACGGCCGCACGTTGTTGAGTCGACGCCACCACTGATGCCAAGCACTAAAGACTTACAACCAGATTCAACCAATTTGCGTTTAATAAACTCAACGCGCCGTTCAATTTCATAAACAGGGTCAATGGATGAGAGAACACGCATCTCATCACGGATCATTTGTTCCATAAGGGTTCCTTTTCCTGCAAGCAATATAAATCTTTGGTGTATCATACCGAAATCATCAGATTAGAAAACCGAGAAAATGGTTTTCAGACTTGAATAGGATTGCTATGACCAAAATTGCCGTCTTTGGGAGTGCTTTTAACCCTCCGAGCTTAGGACATAAAAGTGTGATTGAATCGCTAAGCCATTTCGATTTAATTCTGTTGGTACCGAGCATTTCACACGCTTGGGGTAAGCAGATGCTCAGTTATGAGATCCGTTGTGAACTTATTGATGCTTTTATTCGTGATTTGCAGTCAGATAAGATACAACGCTCAATAGTCGAAGAGGAACTGCAACAGCCCGGGCAGAGCGTCACAACTCATGCTGTTTTGTCATTACTGCAAAAACAATCACCTAATGCTGACATTACTTTTGTAATGGGCCCGGATAATCTGTTCAATTTTGCGAAATTCTATAAAGCTCAAGATATCTTGCAACGCTGGTCAGTCATGGCCTGTCCTGAAAAAGTCGCGATTCGTAGTACTGATATTCGTCAGCGGTTAGCTGAAAATTTAGATATTGCCGATTTAACGACTATCTCTGTTGGGAAAATCTTGCAGCAAAGAAAACTTTACTAGACAATCCACGCCCTTTTCGTGGTCGGAGCTGTTTGCATTCATGAAGTTAAATGTGGCTGTTTGTGCGTTAATCATGTTTTCGTCGCTGACGGAAGCTTGCGATCTCTATTCCGGTTCATTATTAACGCCAGAGTTAGAATTAACACTAGGTGCAGATAGTAGCCCAGCAATGTTACCAGCATCGGGCGTCTGCTTTTCTATATTAGATAGTATGGGCTACGCATCGAAACAACTGCTGGCTTTAGGTTTATTTGAAGAATCTCCAGCCGACTCTTCTTACTGGGCCGATTGGTTTTTAAAAGCCGATTCGGATCCCCTGTTTACTCAGAAATTGGCCACAAGCTACATTGGCTTTGGAGTCTGGATACCCTCTGAATTGCTTGACGAGCAAAGTGATATGTCAACCGAAGAGTGGCTAATGAGTCACGGCTTACAGCTAAGTATCGGTTTTGGCGAGAAAAAAGCGGGTGAGCCGCGCATGCGTTTTGACTATCGTTGGCATGAAGATTTCGACAGCGTTGTCATGATGCAAATTGAAGTTCCCTTCTAACGTTTTCCCTCAGTAAACACACTCCCTCAGAAAACAAAAAAGCCAACCGCAATATTCGCGATTGGCCTATGTAAATTGTGAACAAAGAGTATTCACTAACAACGTCAGTTGGCTAGGTGACCCTCGGCTTAAGAAGGGTCGATATAGTTATTGCAGCATACGTGCCAAGTTTTATAGCGCTTAGTTGCTATTGTTTCCTTGTTTTTTCAAACTTCACCAAGAAAATTTTTGCAGGCTGCAAATGCAAACTGCAAAAACGACTCAGATTGCTAATGCCGCTAGGTTCAATCACATTCGCTCTGCTATCTTACTTTTATTTGATTACACATCTAACTAATTGGTTCCTTTTTAGTTAAATGTCCAAACTTATTTATTCGTTTTAAATCAGCACTCTAT
>NZ_NDIO01000140.1:0-3175 GCF_002241085.1 Vibrio sp. V03_P4A6T147 | reverse complement strand
CACGCCATCGTACCAATTGAGGGCTGAGTGAATCATAGAGTTTCTCCTAATAAATACAGGCTGATGAGTCCTTGTTGCTGAAACGTTTGAACCCACGCCAAAAAATGGAAGTTGGATAGGTGTTGAGCTATCTGTTGTTCTAGTTGCGTTAGTGACTGCGCTGGGGCGTTTTGAATCATCTGAATTAGGGCGATATCCACTTCTCTGAGTTTTTGTGATACCACCTGATGCGATGCATGACGAAATACCCCATAACAGACCGTTTTCTGTTCTTGAATCAAAAAAGTGACCGATTCTGGATGGACAAGAAAAGGCACTTCGACCAGTTTTAACGTTGGGTTAAGCTGTATGCAAAACGCCTCCGGTTGAGCTTCAACATCATCCCACCACACGTTGAGATTCGGCACATGAGCGCTATCCATTTCAGCGTTGAAAACGATCCATTCATATTCAAGCAGTGCGATTTGCTCAGCACTGAGGTTAACACTGGCGTTATGGTTATTTTGCTGTTGGATAAACTGAACAAATTCAGTCGCAATCTGATGGAACTCAGGCTCCATAGCGCCATGTATTACCAGCCATTCGTCCGTCAAAATGTAGAGTGTTTCCTCGTTAAGTTGAGCGTAAAACAGAGGAAAAGTGTGCTTAATGACAGAGTAGATATTCGCTCGAATGAACTCTCGATAACGGCAGGGCGGTTCGCCTTGCGCGACAGGAGAGCGGATCACGCAGGTCAGTGCGTGCATTGACATACTCATGTTCATTGGTGGTTTAAGCATGGCTACGCTCCACATCGATAACTAATGATGGCGCTGGTTGCATAATATCGTGATGGATAGTGCGCAACTCTTCAGTCAAAACCACCAGAGGAGGCACATGATGATCACGTTCAAGCAGCAAAGGACGGCTACCTTGTTGAGCGTAAGCATAACGAGCCAAGTCAATCACCTCTTGTTGTACTGGTTTGCCATGGGTATCGAGCAAGAAATCTTCGCGCTCTTTTAAGTGACCTGCGATGTGGTAATAGCAGATCGCTTCGCTCGGTAAAGTGGCCAACATGTCAAACGGGCAGTAATTGTGGTTACGGCTATTCACATACACATTATTGATATCAATCAGCAGCTGGCAGCCGCTGCGCTCAACTATCTCAGCAATAAATTCGCCTTCGGGGATCTCCTTGCCGTAACTGTGGTAGTAGGAGATGTTTTCCAGCACCAAAGGGCGTTGCACAATATCTTGAACGCAGTGAATGCGATCGACCAAGTAAGCAATGCTCTCTTTATAGCGCGGGATAGGCAGCAGTTCATACAAGTACCCTTGGGCATCACGCGAAAAGCTCAAATGCTCACTGTAAATGTCGATGTTAAATTCATCTAAAAATGCCGCTACCTTTTTCACAAACGTTTTGTTCAGTGGCTGACAATCGCCAATCGACAAACTCAGCCCATGTGCAATCAGAGGATAGTGCTTTGCTATCTGCTGCAACTGCTCGCGTTTAAGGCCGCCCATGTTCATCCAGTTCTCCGGAGCAAGCTCAAGGAAATCGATGTCGGGATGGTCAGGCAACTGGCATAGCAAATCGATGTGTTCGCTACGCAAGCCGATGCCTTTTGAAGTGCGATCTATTGCCCGCATACACCACCAGTGATTTTGCTGTTGGTTAGAGTAATGGTTTCAGCGGAAGGTGCGATTCCCTCTGCGGTTAAGCCGCATTTACCATCTCTGGCGCGTACTAAACGTCCTTGCGGATCGCTTTTTAAATCCTGTTTCTCAAAGCGTTTTTCAGTACCACATTTGCCAGCCGCGCATTTGCCACCATTTTGAGAGGTGGGTTGCGCACTCACTGGTGCTTCCGTTGACGTTTCTGCAACGCTCATTGCAGGATGAAGAGCAATGGCCGAAGTCATCGCAATAGACAAAACAATTTTACAATTCATGGGTTATCTCCTTCACGGAACTCATTGGGTAGCTTGAGAGATCACGGGCGGCAATAACTTCGCCGTGATAAAACTGTTTGATGATCTTGGTGGACTCTGATTTATGTTTAAGGCCGACTCCCATCCAGTGGTTGAGCACGAGCAGTTTAGGATTGATTTTGGCTGCAATTTCGCCAATCACTGAAGGTTTAGCGTGCATAAATGCGGAAACTTCATCGGCTGACTCATGAACAGCCATCGGCATGACTAAAATGTCAGCGCCTTGAGCAAAATCGAGAAATGCTGGGTTACTGCCGTTTTGATCGGCAGAAATAACAATAACGCCCTGATCACTTTCAATACGATAAGCCAAACATGGCACGTCCCCATGAGGAATACCGAGTGCGTAAATGGTTAAACCGTCTTGTTGATACACTTTAGTTGGTGTCGTGGTTTTGTAAGGAACATCAGTGATGGTGACTGGGAACAAACCATCGCTGCCATCATACAAACCGTTCAAATAAGCGTAAGCGCCATCTTTGCTATTAAAGAGTGCGTCCATATAGCCTGATAGGCTAGGGAAGGCTGATCCCGCTTGCGGGCCTGCAATATCTAGCGGGTCTTCTCGCTTAAAGAAGTAGCCGCCTTTGAGCAGCGCGGGCAAGTCTGCAACGTGATCGGTGTGAAAATGGGTAATGCCTAGAAAATCCAAATCTTCCAGTTTAGAGCCGGATTGGCCAAAGCGCAGATACGCACCGCCGCCAGCATCAATCATGATTTTAGATTTGCCTTTCCACCAAATCACTTCCGCTGAAGAAGAGCGCAGATCATCTGAAATTGGCCCTCCCGATCCTAAAACTTGTAAAGTGAATTCTTTGTCGAGCGGTTCTAACGAGTTTGCGTAAGCACCGATGGCACCGCACGACAAACTGATTGCGAGCACCAGCGCCTTGAGTGGTTGTTTCATGCTGACTACCTTTTGATTGTCTTTTTTATGATATGTGTATACCTAGGGCGAAAAGAGACTTGCGATAAAAGTGCAAGCTTTTTGATTCTCGTCAAGGTGTAGGTGAAAGATATGATTTACGAGGATGTTTGGTCAATCTTGATTTTCTTACCTATTGGTTAAGGTAAATTGAACGATGTGGTGTGATGCAATGATAAGCCTGTTAGATTCTAGGTTTGTACCGCATAGCCAGAACCAATTAATACACATAAAAAAACAACAAATGTTCTATTTAGAACGGCATCACTCCAGT
>NZ_NDIO01000325.1:0-3180 GCF_002241085.1 Vibrio sp. V03_P4A6T147 | reverse complement strand
ATACAGTTTTGTACTACCGCGCAAAGTTAGCGGTAAATAATGGAGTGTGTTAGTTTATACGTGCCTTTAACAATAGGCAGTCGCGCCTCCCGCAGGCGCGTGGATTGAAACCCAGCAAATGTCTCTTTTCCGTAAAATGACTCTGGTCGCGCCTCCCGCAGGCGCGTGGATTGAAACTCTAACTTTGCCACAACAAGATTGCCGTTAACTGGTCGCGCCTCCCGCAGGCGCGTGGATTGAAACCTGCAGATACATCAAGCTTGCTTGTCAGCGTCAGTCGCGCCTCCCGCAGGCGCGTGGATTGAAACATCTCACGTCGCTATGGAACGCTAACCGACTTAAGTCGCGCCTCCCGCAGGCGCGTGGATTGAAACTGCTCTTGCAGTGAAGGCCAGCGAAAGCGAATAGTCGCGCCTCCCGCAGGCGCGTGGATTGAAACTAAAATTTGGCGTTGAACAACACATGCCGAACAGTCGCGCCTCCCGCAGGCGCGTGGATTGAAACAATAATTACTTTTATATTCATACTCGCATTGGACGTCGCGCCTCCCGCAGGCGCGTGGATTGAAACAAGCTCTGGATGAAAAGGGATTTATTAAAGATAAGTCGCGCCTCCCGCAGGCGCGTGGATTGAAACTGCAGAACTGGCGACAGCGATCGAGAGTTCGAAGTCGCGCCTCCCGCAGGCGCGTGGATTGAAACCAAAACGTTGCGCTCTCGGCTCTATGCTAAAACCGTCGCGCCTCCCGCAGGCGCGTGGATTGAAACCCATTTTATTAGTTGGCTTAGTTGATGTGTTAACGTCGCGCCTCCCGCAGGCGCGTGGATTGAAACCAAAAACTGTGACTAATGCATCGACAAACTCACGTCGCGCCTCCCGCAGGCGCGTGGATTGAAACACGCGATACGATTGGAATGAAGCCATTCGTTTTGGTCGCGCCTCCCGCAGGCGCGTGGATTGAAACCGTTGAACGTGTACTCCACCTTAATGACCAACCGTCGCGCCTCCCGCAGGCGCGTGGATTGAAACACATGAATCTGCCGTGGCAATAAGAGCCTTAAGTCGCGCCTCCCGCAGGCGCGTGGATTGAAACCACCCCGTAGAAACCCCTCGTGATTGGGACCTTGTCGCGCCTCCCGCAGGCGCGTGGATTGAAACAGCATATGTTCGGGACTTAGCATCGGCGGGTATTGTCGCGCCTCCCGCAGGCGCGTGGATTGAAACACGGCTTGTACCCTAACGCTCTCTTGTCCATTTTGTCGCGCCTCCCGCAGGCGCGTGGATTGAAACCAAGTCCGTGAACCGTCTAACCATTCGTAGGGGGGTCGCGCCTCCCGCAGGCGCGTGGATTGAAACAAGCATGGCAAGTCTACAAAAATCGCAATTAAGGTCGCGCCTCCCGCAGGCGCGTGGATTGAAACTACTTCTTCAGTGCTTACCCATTTGATATCGATGGTCGCGCCTCCCGCAGGCGCGTGGATTGAAACACTTCCTCAAGCTCAGCTGACCACCACAGCAGTGTCGCGCCTCCCGCAGGCGCGTGGATTGAAACACATATGTATTGCTTGGGCTGCTCTTGTTGATAGTCGCGCCTCCCGCAGGCGCGTGGATTGAAACTTCTATCAGCAAAACCAAGAATTGAAGCTCTTGGGTCGCGCCTCCCGCAGGCGCGTGGATTGAAACTGCAATGTTCTTCATAACTAAAATCTCTTTTTGGTCGCGCCTCCCGCAGGCGCGTGGATTGAAACGCGTATCCATTTCTGTACTTCTCGGCCTAACTTAGTCGCGCCTCCCGCAGGCGCGTGGATTGAAACGTATGAAAGTCGGGTTACACACTTCGTCACGAAAGTCGCGCCTCCCGCAGGCGCGTGGATTGAAACTCCAGGTCGCCAGTCGGTTTTCTTCATTTCCAAGTCGCGCCTCCCGCAGGCGCGTGGATTGAAACACCTCAGCCATTATTAGAGTTTTCCCCGACCCCGTCGCGCCTCCCGCAGGCGCGTGGATTGAAACAATATCAGATCAGCTATTTGGTTATAACTTAACGTCGCGCCTCCCGCAGGCGCGTGGATTGAAACTAGCCAAACGCTTTTATTCGCTTGGTCAGCGGATGTCGCGCCTCCCGCAGGCGCGTGGATTGAAACCCTCGTTATGCTAATTGCTGACTAGCAGCAGCCAGTCGCGCCTCCCGCAGGCGCGTGGATTGAAACGCGTATGAGCTGTCTTGGTTCGGGTCCTAGAATAGTCGCGCCTCCCGCAGGCGCGTGGATTGAAACGCGGAAAGCCCGAATGAACCACTTGTCACTGTCGTCGCGCCTCCCGCAGGCGCGTGGATTGAAACCAAAGCAACTGACTGACGCGCTCGGTCTGCAAGGTCGCGCCTCCCGCAGGCGCGTGGATTGAAACGAATTATAAAAGTGAACCGCTTATTGTTGGTGAAGTCGCGCCTCCCGCAGGCGCGTGGATTGAAACCCGTTCGTGTGGGTAAGTACGGCCCGAACGCAAGGTCGCGCCTCCCGCAGGCGCGTGGATTGAAACATTGTCATTATTCGACCGTACTGCAAGCCGTGGGTCGCGCCTCCCGCAGGCGCGTGGATTGAAACCGATGCAATCAACGAAAGAACCACAGAAATAACGTCGCGCCTCCCGCAGGCGCGTGGATTGAAACAGCATCTGCCAGCAAGATCCAGTTGTTACGTCATGTCGCGCCTCCCGCAGGCGCGTGGATTGAAACATTGATAACATAGGCAAAATTAACGAGGTGTTTAGTCGCGCCTCCCGCAGGCGCGTGGATTGAAACCTCTAGCGTTGCTTTAGTATTAAGACTTCCAAGGTCGCGCCTCCCGCAGGCGCGTGGATTGAAACAGTGACGTGACTTGGTTTCGCATAGTCGCTACTTGTCGCGCCTCCTGCTTCATTTTGCACGAGTTATGCTATATCTCTTAGCATAATCATAGTGACAGATTTTGGCGATTACTCACCAGCGTGATGCCAAATTGGAAAGAAGTAAAAAGCCGTTTGGATGGAATGGCGGAGTTGTATTTGAATAAATAAAAAAGCCAGTGCAGATGCACTGCAAAGTCGATGGGGTAGAGGAGGTGCATAATTATACTGATGGACGTTGACGTAATCGACAAAGCCACTCTTGTAATGAAAAACAATTAGAAATGATACTTTCAGAGT
>NZ_NDIO01000200.1:0-3181 GCF_002241085.1 Vibrio sp. V03_P4A6T147 | reverse complement strand
GAGCATGGAGAGAGCATCATGAAAACAGCGTACTATAGCGTGTGGATAGATGAGCACGCCAATCAACTGAACCCTGCGTTTGAGCAAATTTTCCAGACAGTGAAAGCGCATTTTTTTGCTCGCGATCCCAATCGTTGGCCTTTGTATCGTATTCACGAGATCGCTCGTTGGCTTGAAGAGCGAAAAATTGATGCGCCAACCGTGGTAAATACTGCATTGCAGCAACAATTACGGCATTCAAACACCATTCCTCGACATTCGAGCCACGCCATTCACCCTTTTAACGACTTAGCGCTTTATGCCGCCAAACGTTCAAAAAACTGGGATGACCCTCGCTCAGTGGAAAATGTGATCTCGACACCTTGTGATCCGGCCATTCACGGTGCGCTACTTGCGACTATTGCCAACCCTAACTTGGTTTATAGCGAATATGCGGGAGATGCCATTGAACTGGAAAAATTAGTCGTGCGGCAAATCGCGCATTTAGCTGGTTATGATAGTGATCAAGCGACTGGAGTATTCACACAAGGAGGTACATTTTGTAATTTGTACGGCTATCTATTAGGTATTCGAAAAGCGTTGCCAAAGTCAGCTCTGAATGGTTTGGCGGGAGAAGATTACAGGATATTCAATTCAGAAGCAGGTCACTATTCAAACATGACAAATTTGTCGTTGTTGGGGGTTGATGTTCAAGGTAAAGCGATTCGGATCAAAGTTAAAGATAACAATGAAATGGATTTGGCTGAATTAGACCAACAATTGATTTTCTGTTTTAAAAATGGCATTGCTGTTCCTAGCATAATGTTGACATTTGGCAGTACCGATACCTTCGCAACTGATGATATTGAACAGGTTTATGCGATAAGAGAAAGAAGATGCCAAGAATATGCGATTTCGATGAAACCACATATTCATGTTGATGCTGCTGTTGGGTGGAGTATGTTGTTTTTCCAAGAGTATGATTTTGAACGCAACCCTTTATCGCTTAATCGGGCAACACTGACGGGTATTGAATCCTTATTGCCGAGGATTAAAAGTTTACAATTAGCGGATTCATTTACGGTCGATTTTCAAAAATGGGGTTATGTCCCTTATACTTCCAGCTTGGTGATGCTCAAAAACAAACACGATCTCGCGGTATTAAAAACAGATCCCGGTTATTACTCCTACTTTGAACATGCTCAAAGAGAAGAGAGCCATTTGCAATCGACCATTGAATGTTCACGCAGTGCCGTGGGTGTTTTTTCTGCCTATTCAGCACTGCAACATTTAGGTATCGAAGGCTACCAAACCGTGATTGGTCATACATTGCAAAATGCTAATTATTTACGCTGCCAATTAGCCGCTCTACCACACTGCAAGGTGGCAGCAGTCGAAAACCAAGGGCCAAGTGTTACTTTTCGTCTCTATGACCCACAGAAAGTGACGAGTGCTGAATCGATGTTTGAGCAAGAAATGAACGTTGCACGTCAGGGTTCTATGGTTGATTCGATAGTAGAGAATACGCTCTACCATCGTCATCAGTTCTTATCTCATAAAGGCCAGCATCTCAACACTAATTGGGTCGATTCGATTGCGCGCACTCATTATGATGACACTGGACATTGTTTACATATTCCGGGAGAAAAAGCGGTTTTAATGAACCCCAATACCACCCGAAAACATATCGAACAGTTTTGCCAAAACATTGTTCGGCGCTAGCCATGGAAAGGGTGAGCGCGAACTGAAATGAATGACTAGTCACGTCAATGTAATGTTATTTTTCACCACGGATGCGGTATGAAGAATGTATTACCATGTGCGCGTGATATTAACCTGAATGTTACATTTTAGATAACAAGCTGTCTCAAGGAACGATAATGAAAAAACAACTGTTGACCCTAGCAATTAGCGTTTGCTTTACCTATGTGGCGCAAGCAAATGAATGGGGATATGAAGGTGAACGTGGCCCTGAACATTGGGGACATGTTTCTAAAATTTGTGAAATGGGCAAAAATCAAAGCCCAATTGATATCAATGGCCTCGTTGAAGCTGATTTAAAATCTTTAGATATCCACTATTCAGGCGTTGTGGGTACATTGACCAACAATGGACACACGCTGCAAGCCTCAGTTTCAGGGAAAAATACACTGGTAGTGGATGGTACAGAATTTGAACTCAAACAATTTCACTTCCATACCCCTTCTGAAAACTTAATTAAAGGACATCAATATCCTTTAGAAGCGCATTTTGTGCATGCTGATGCGGCTGGCAATCTGGCAGTTTTGGCGGTGATGTTTGAAACGGGCGCACAGAATGAACCATTAGCCCAGCTTACTGCAGAGTTGCCTAAAGTTGGGACGAGTGTGCAGTTAGCAAAAGGATTAGCAGTACAGTCACTGTTACCTAAGCTAGATGAGTATTACCGTTTTAATGGGTCACTCACAACGCCACCTTGCAGTGAAGGCGTGAGATGGTTTGTGGTCAAGCAGCCGAAAAGTTTGTCACAGCAACAAAGTGCAGCACTACATAGTGTGATGGGAAATAACAATCGGCCCATACAAGCTCACAATGCTCGCTTAGTGCTAGAAAAAGAATAACAACGCTCTTTGAGCGATTTGAAGTCGCAGTCGGGCTCACAGGGTTTACTATTTCCTTTCCGCTCTGCTTCTTCAAATTTTAGGTGTAAGTGCTTAATTTAGCTAAGCTATTTTTTGTGCTTATTCATTAACAGCATTTAATGTATAGCGGCTTGCACTGGCTAAAGATAGTGGTTTTGAAAACCAATAGCCTTGTAAATAAGTTGCCCCCATCTCTTTAAATTTTTGGTACATGTCGCCATTTTCAACCCCCTCAATAACAATGTCGACGCCATTGGTGTGACAAAACTGGATGAGAAAGGCTAAATATTGTTCTGATGCTGGGTTAGTCAGTGTTTTCCATACAATGCTTTTGTCTATTTTAATTTGATTGAGGGGCAAATCAAAGAAGCTATTGAGTGAGCTAAAACCAGCGCCAAAATCATCCAGCGACAGTTGAAACCCCATTTCATTTAAGGAGTGAAGCTGGTTAATCGCATTTTTATCTCCATCGAGTATGACAGTTTCCGTCAGTTCTAACACAATAGAAGAGGGCAATACACCGGAAGCCTTAGCCATTGTTAGTATCTGTTGTGGGAAGTCACTTTTCAGAAGTTGAAGGA
>NZ_NDIO01000149.1:0-3182 GCF_002241085.1 Vibrio sp. V03_P4A6T147 | reverse complement strand
GCCAGTAAACAATCCATTTTTAAGCGAAAAATTACAAATTTCGCCCGAGAACTAAAAGCGCAAGTTGTTGGCACTCTTGTTCATTTCCTTGGAAAAGCTCATCGACGATTTGGTTCAGCTTGATGCCAGACAGTTTGCGCTTTTGTGCCTCACGAACACGTAGTGCTATTTGACATTCAATTGGTAGCTCACTTACTTGATGTGGTTGCCACGCTGATAGCTTTTCGCTGAAGTTGTTTAACGATAATTTGGGTTTAAAATGCGTGGCTTCACTTTTTAGTACATGAAGAAGGTGCGAATAGATTTCATCGTTAGGTTGACATTGACTCAGGTGATCACAAGCGGCTTGGCTCAGTTCAGATAAGGTGACGTAACCCGCTTGATGGGAAAAATCGGCGGTTAAACGTACTGAAAAATCGACACGCTGCCACTGCGTATTAGGAAAAATAGTCAGCGAGCATAAACAGTCAAAAGGGATCCAAAAACTCTGCTTTGCTTCAACTGAATATTCATGTTTGCCAAGTTTACACAGTACTAATCCGCTCATTACTCGAATCAAACTGTGTTTGATGACTTTCTTGCGAGGGGTGACAACTAAGTTAGCAGACAGTAAGGCTTCAAATTGAATCGCGTAGTTCATGGTACTTCTCACTGATTTTGGGGCGCTAAGAGTACCTTGTCTCACAGAAAATGCCAAATATGCGAACTAAAATCACCTTATTCTGGTCTGACCTTAGTGAATCTGTTACGACTGTAGCTGCGAGCTACGTCAACTATGCGTAGAATGAGCCAGCTTTTTATTTGATGTATGAATATATGACCACCACAACTGATCCTTATGTAGATATCCGTCCTTACAACGACGATGAGATTCCAGCGGCTATTGACCGTTTAATCAATGATGAAGAATTTATCTCAGCTATTTTGCAACATCGTTTTGATAAACGATCTGCTTGGCTAAAATCGATACTGAGCCCTTTTGTAAAAGCATACTTAAAGTTTAAATGGGCCAAACTCACGTCCGTGGAAGCAATCCAACTTGAAGTGAAGAAATACCTCACGAAAACACTAGAATCAACGACACAAGGTGTCACCTTCAGTGGTCTCGATAAATTGGATAAACAGACGGCTTATTTATTTATCTCTAACCACCGTGATATCGCGATGGACCCAGCATTGGTCAATTATGGTCTGTATATGTCTGGGCATAAAACTGTACGTATTGCGATTGGTGATAACTTATTGAAAAAGCCTTGTGCTACAGAGCTGATGCGTCTTAATAAGAGCTTTATTGTGAAACGCTCGGCTAAAGGCCCGCGCGAGATGATGAAAGCGCTCAGTACCTTATCTGCTTACATTAAACACTCACTTGAAACTGGAAATTCTATCTGGATAGCGCAAAAAGAGGGACGAGCAAAAGATGGTAACGATTTTACCGATCCGGCCATTTTGAAAATGTTCCATGTGGAAGGGCGCAAGCAGAAAATAGAGTTTGCTCAGTATATTCAATCGCTCAAAATTGTCCCGGTCGCGATTTCATATGAAAACGATCCGTGTGATATGGCCAAAGCGTGTGAGTTATATGAAAAAGCGACGCATGGGCGTTATGAAAAAGGAGAATTTGAAGATATTGAAAGCATTGTCCAAGGTATTGTCGGTGAGAAAGGCCGAGTGCATGTTGGCTTTGGTGAAGTGATTACTCAAGCATTTGAAACGCCAGAAGCATTGGCGCAAGAGATCGATCGCCAAATTCACGCAAACTACAAATTATTCCCGATCAATAAGTTAGCGGCTGGGATAGAAAGTAGTGATATCACGCCAGATATCCGCGCTCACTTAGAAAGCAAGCTGACCCAAATCCCTGAAGGGGCACAGCGCTATTTACTCGATAGCTACGCCAACCCAGTAAAGAATCAGCAATAATCATTAAACGATGAAGAGAGGAGCTCACGGCTTCTTCTCTTCTCTTCTCTTCTCTAGCCTATCTTGCGACCGCGCCGCCAAGGGTCAGTTTGCTTGGCCATTTACTGATGACATTACCTCCCAAATAAATATTACCATTGACGGTCATCGTGTCAGGAAATTCGGTGATTTTGGAACCGCCAATAAACAAACTCCCTTCCACGACTAAACCTTCGGGCAATTGGGTTAATGGCGTTCGAATTACGCTCAAATCCCCCTTGACTAAGAGATTCGCAGGCAGCGTTTCAAGCGGTGTATCCGTGAAATTCAGGTAACCACCGACCTTGATTCTCATTGGCCACGATTTGATTTTACTACCCAGTAAGTTCGCATAACCACGAATGGTGGTACCTTTTGGAATATTCTCTAGCAAGCTATTAGATGCTTCTAAACTACCCTGCACATTCAAGCCCTTAGGCAGGGATTTTATCGATGTCTTAGCAATATTTAGGTTGCCTTTGAGCGTGAGATTTTCGGGTAGTGTTGTGTAGGGTTTATTACGCAAATAGAGATTGCCATAATTATCAAGGTGGTTAAGGATTTGATATTGATCGAGCGGCTGTGACCATGCACAAGAGGCATAGAGAAGGTTGCATAATGTTAGTAAAAGCGAAAACTTATTCATAAAGCCTGCAGATGAAGACACGATACCTAGAGTATCGGCAGATTACGGTTAAGCTTCAATAATGCATTGCCTAGGATGAGAAAGCAAAGTGCTTGGGCGATAAAAAAGCGAGCCATGATTAGGCCCGCTAAGAGCAATTAGATTAACGAGCCAAAGAGCGCGACTTCAGTTCAAAAATAAGTTTTTCGGCACTGACTTCAAATTTGAAACGTGCATGCAATTCAGTAGAGTTATCGTCTAACGGTGAAACTTCAAACTCAACATTATCTGAAACCTGTTTGGCAAGAGCGAGGTACTTCTCAAATTCAGCTTCTAGCTGAGCTTTGTTGGGGGCCATGACCATCACTTCGGCAACTTCATCACCTTCTTTGATAATAAAGCCAATTTCGCCAGCGCAGCCACATGCTTCGCAGACTTGGATATCAACGTCTTTTTCGATACTCATTGTGAATCCTCTTAGTAAATGTATGGACATTCTAACGGGCAAATCGTTTATCAGCCACAAAAAGCCAATCAGGTTTGGGGTAAATCGCGTCTTATTTTGGTTGTTCGAAAGTTTTTAGCCATCGTTATGAATTAATGAGTGTGATACTGC
>NZ_NDIO01000187.1:0-3224 GCF_002241085.1 Vibrio sp. V03_P4A6T147 | reverse complement strand
ACTGTCGTATTTCTTACATCAATATTTCATAGGGGGATGGCTTAATTTATTTTTTCACAGTTAAAGGATGAAAACGTGAAGATTATTAATAAAGTCATTCTATTTGGGTTGTCTCTTGCTGCTCATGCGGTATTGGCGGACACCGATATTTATTTAACCAATAACTCTGCGCTGCCGATGTCTATTACTGTGAAACAGACCGGATCTGATCAGTTGCAACAAGGAAGTGAATGGCAGCAACACAGTGAAACGCTAGGCCCGTGGGAAACTAAAATGGTGCTCAGCTTTAACCGCTGGCAAGGGGTGGAATCTGGCAAAACGTACCAATTTGAAACCATGGTGACTTTGCCGCAAGGGCCGGTTTTCTCTTTACAGCAGAAGATGGAAGGTCATTGGTATAACTCAAGCATTGAGCATGGGGTACAAGCACGAGATGTTCCTCTTCAGTGGCAAAATGATCGTGCGGTTCACCGTTATTACTCAACGCAGTTGATTGAACGTCCAACCGAGCTTGCGTTTAAATCCGTCAGCACTACTCGTTACGACGATATTTATTACACCATTACGCCAACGAATACAGAAGAAACACCCGACGCTGAGACCTTAAAAGTGATGACCTATAACGTTTGGGCGTTACCTGTGATTGCTTCAAATATTGCCGAGCGTTTTGCTATCATCCCTCAGCACATCAAAGGATATGATGCCGTAATGCTGCAAGAAGTGTTTGCTGCGGGGCGTGATGCCTTTCTTCGAGAGCTGGCAAAAGAGTATCCGTACCAAACGAAAATGCTCGATAAGTCTGGGGTGAATATCCATGACGGTGGAGTGATCATCGTCAGCCGCTACCCAATTGTTAACCAAGGACAGTATGTCTTCCCTGATTGCTCGGGAACTGACTGTTTTGCTGATAAAGGGGTGAATTATGCTGAAATCATCAAAAATGGTCAGGCTTATCATCTGTTTGCAACGCATACTGCCTCGTTTGATACCGATACCGCTCGCGATTATCGCCAACGTCAGTTCAGACAGATGCGCAGTTTTGCACAATCGTTCTCTATTCCCAGCACAGAAACGGTGATTTATGGCGGTGATTTTAACGTGAATAAACGTAAATTTGCCGATGACTATCAAAACATGCTCGCGAATCTTGCGTCAACCGAACCTAGCTACGCAGGCTATACCGAATCAACGTTTGATCCGCGCATCAATGATTTTGCAGGAGAACCCTTATCCGGTGGTGAAAACGTGGAGTACCTTGATTATGTGGTGGTAAGCCAAGAGTTTGCACAACCAAGCGAACAACAAAACCGCAATACTGTGCTGGTGCCAAGAACCACGGACGAGCGTTTATGGCAGCATTACAATTTATCGGATCACTTCCCGGTTAAAGCTGAGATCCGCTAGATGCGTTGGGTTAGGTTATTGATCTGCGTTGCCTTAGTCGGCAGCGCAAGTTATTGGTGGGTGAAGAGGGATGAATTTCCCACTATCCAAACACCCCCCAATAGAATTGAGGTTGCATTGCCGGGCACGGTGCGTTTGCCAGAGCAAAGTAGCGTTGCTTTGCTGGCTAATCGCGATCATCAAACCCATGAAGAGTGGACACTCGTTGGTGAAACGCTGCAAACAGAAATAGGCAAAGCGCTGAGAGAGAGAATAGAGCAGTTTTGGCAACAGTGTCGTCAGCAAAATGTGTGCGCTGCGCGGCTACAACAATTACAAACGCAGTTGCCCCATGAACGCTATGAGCTGGTTGCACTCTATTGGCAAAAACAGGCGGAACGTGACGCGTTGCTTGGAATGGAACTCATCAGTCAGGATACGGAATTAGGTGACAAAATGGCTTATGTAAAATCGATTGATCAACAAGTATGGGGGCGACAAGCGGATATCTTGTTTGCTGATCAGTACGCTTATGATGATTTTGTACAGCAACCCAATGACTACGAAGGCATTGCTTCCGTAGAAGAGGCGTTGCAGAGCATTGAACAGCGGCTTACACAGCATCAATATCAATGGGATGCCTTTTCATTAAACACAGGTAATGCACGCTATGAACAAGCGATTCGGCTGATCCCTCAACATTTATCGTTAGAACAGCGCTTAGAAGTACAACAAGGTTTGGCCGAACTTTACTTAAATGAACATGAGCGCAGTGAGGTGGCCCATCGCCAAATCGAGCAACAAGCGCAGGCTGCTCAAGTCATTGACTACCAGCAAGCGTTAGCGCAGTTAGAAAAGACGCTCTCAAACCAGAGAAAGACAGCCTATGCCACCCTTTCGACAGAAGAATGGGTGCGCTACGCGGCAAAGCAGCGTTATGAGTTTAGAAAAGCATTTTTTGCTCGTTAGGATGAATAAGATAACCACAGCGCTCTTTATTCACTCGCCATGAACCGTTAAACTCACCAGCAAATAACTGACTTGGATTGATCATGGCAACCTTATCTCTACAAGAGCAAATGCTAAAAGCGGGTTTAGTTAACGCCAAAAAACTCAGCAAAGCGAAAAAGAGCTCTAAAAAATCGCGCGTGCAAGCACGTGAAGTGAAAGCGGCAGTAGAAGCGAATAAAGTCGAGCAACAAGAGCGCGACAAGGCACTGAATAAACAGCAAAAAGAGCAGTTGTTGAGCAAAGAAATTCGTGCTCAAGTAAAACAACTGATTGAGATGAATAAGCTGGATCTAAAACACGGTGAAATCAAATACAACTTTGTTGATGGTAAGTTGGTGAAGTCACTTTATGTCGATTCATTGGTTCGTGATCAACTGAGTAAAGGAATCCTGGCTATCGCGCGTTATGAAGATGGCTATGCTGTCATCCCGGGTGTGGTAGCGGATAAAATCTTCATGCGTGATGAAGAGAGCATTATCGAAAATAAAACTGCCGATGAATCTCTACCTGCTGAAGATGATCCGTACGCGGATTTCGTAGTCCCTGATGATTTGATGTGGTAATTCCTTCCAGCTCTCCTTCTCAACGGAGGAGGGTTCTCGTTCTCCCTTCCTACCTCTACTTTCCACTCTACAATAACGTTATCCGCGATAGTGGGTAGTGGTTCTTTTTCCGTTGAAGCTGTGGCTTGAGTCGAACTCAATACAATTGCCGCTATTAAGCCAAGTAGACGTGTTAATAATAGAAGAGTGGCTGCAACACAAAGTATCATTGACTGATTATTAAAGAAGATAAATGATACTTTTTGTCGGATGTTGCATGGGTGATGC
>NZ_NDIO01000265.1:0-3264 GCF_002241085.1 Vibrio sp. V03_P4A6T147 | reverse complement strand
ATAATTTACAGAGTAGAGAATATTAAGATATGACTAAAATTTTAATCGTCGGTGGTGTCGCTGGCGGAGCTTCAGCAGCAGCAAGAGCCAGAAGGCTTAGTGAAGATGCCCAAATCATAATGTTTGAGCGAGGAAGCTTCGTCTCGTTCGCAAACTGCGGATTGCCCTATCACATAGGCGGCGATATCAAAGATCGCAGTAAATTATTACTACAAACACCAGAAAGCTTTTTAGCTCGATTTAATGTTGACGTTCGTGTAATGAATGAAGTCATATCTATCGACCGCCACAACAAACTCGTTACTGTTAAGAACCTGATTGATAGTAGTGAGTATGAAGAAAATTATGACTTCCTGTTACTTAGCCCAGGTGCAGGCCCAATTGTCCCGCCAATCCCAGGCATTGATAACCCACTTACTCATTCATTGCGTAACATTCCAGACATGGATCGTATCATTCAAACGATTCAGATGAACAAGCCCGATCACGCGACTGTTGTTGGTGGTGGATTCATTGGTCTAGAAATGATGGAAGCCTTCCACCAGCTTGGCATTAAAACCACTCTCATCGAGATGGCAGATCAAGTGATGACACCTGTTGATAAAGAAATGGCGGGCTTTGCTCATGTTGAAATTCGCCAAAAAGGCATTGACCTAAAATTGGGAGTTGCCCTTCAAGCTATCGAGTATGTACCGAATGAACATATCGCGAGCTTTAGTTCTGGTGAGGATGAAAATAAACAACATATTGAGGGTGAACTGAATCTTACCCTCAACAACGGTGAAACATTAACCACTGATATCTTAATCATGGCTATTGGTGTTCGCCCAGAAACTAAATTAGCGAAAGAAGCGGAATTAGAAATTGGGGCACTTGGTGGTATCTATACTAATGAATACATGCAAACGAGCGATCCAAGTATCTACGCAGTGGGTGACGCTGTTGAAGAAAAAGATTTTGTAACTGGTGGCCAAACCTTAGTACCTCTTGCTGGCCCTGCAAACCGTCAAGGTCGTATGGCGGCCGATAACATGTTAGGTCGGAACGAGACTTATCAAGGTACACAAGGTACGGCGATTTGTAAGATCTTCGACCTTGCTGTGGCTTCCACTGGTAAAAATGAGAAACAGCTTAAACGCGCAGGCATTGAATACGAAAAAGTTTACGTCCACACCGCAAGCCACGCGAGTTACTACCCTGGCGCTGAGATTGTTTCATTCAAAATGTTGTTCGATCCTAAGTCTGGCAAAATTTACGGTGCTCAAGCAGTTGGTAAAGACGGTATTGATAAGCGTATCGACGTTATGGCGGTTGCTCAACGCGCAGGTATGACGGTAGAGCAACTCCAACACTTAGAATTGACTTACGCGCCACCTTACGGCAGTGCAAAAGATGTGATCAACCAAGCTGCGTTTGTCGCAAACAACATCATCAAAGGTGACGCAACTGTGATTCATTATGATGAAATTGATAACTTGTCTGAAGACCAAATCCTTCTTGATGTACGTAACCCAGGCGAACTACAAAACGGTTACCTACCAGGCGCAGTTAACATTCCTGTTGACCAACTTCGTCAACGTATGAACGAACTACCAAAAGACAAAGAAATTGTTATTTACTGCCAAGTTGGGTTACGCGGTAACGTCGCTTATCGTCAACTAGTCAACAACGGTTTTAAAGCACGTAATTTGATTGGTGGTTATCGTACTTACTGCCACGCAAAGATGTAATTACTGTTAACAAAATTGATAGCCAGTAATCATATTGCTGGCTGTTGTATAACTAGCCCTCTCCTTCAATAGTCAGTCTGACTGCGCTGTAAAATCGGCTCTAGCTATTTTATCAACTAATTGTATGATTTAGGTAACACCTCTCCATCTCCATTTTCCTTCAGAAGAAACAGATGACTATGTTACTTGCATACATTAACAACACCAAAGTTGGCCATCTAACCAAGACTACCGATAGCCCAATGCAATTTTGCTACGATGAGAAATGGTTAGCTCAGCCGAACGCCTACCCAATTTCTCTATCTCTTCCACTTCAAAGCCAACCGTTAAAAGATGACCCTGTAGCAAATTATTTTGATAATCTGTTGCCAGATTTAACTTCAACACGTAGGAACATAGAGCGTCGCTATAACACCGACTCAACAGACGTGTTTGATTTATTGCATGCAATCGGTCGCGATTGCGTTGGCTCACTTTCATTGCTGCCAGCAAATGAAGTACATAATGGTCTTGCTTCAACTCGGCTGGAACCACTTTCAGTTCGTAATTTACACAATATAGTTACGGCTCATGAGTATCAGTTCCCTCTTGGCATGTCCAATAAACACGACTTCCGCATCACAATATCTGGGGCGCAAGAGAAAACTGCGCTAGTTAAAATCAAAAATGATTGGTTTTTACCCAGTTTGGATTACCCAAGCACTCACATTCTCAAATTTCCGATTGGCTTTATTCAGCAGCCAGCGGCAACACTTGATATGACGGGGAGCGTTGAAAATGAGTATTTCTGTATAAAACTTGCAGAAGCAATGGGCTTCCAAGTTCCAAAGATTGAGATCTTAGAAGTTGAAGGAATGAAAGCTCTAGCTATTGAACGTTTCGATAGACACTGTTCACAAGATGGGAAGTCACTTATTCGATTGGCTCAAGAAGACATGTGCCAAGTATTCTCGCTTCCCTCACGATTGAAATATCAGAGTGATGGTGGTGTTGGTATTAAAGAAATCATGCAACTACTTAGTCGTTCTAGATGCGCAGACAACGACTGCGACGATTTTATGCGCTTTCAAGTATTTCAATGGTTGATCGGTGCAACCGACGGGCATGCAAAGAACTTTTCGATTTTTATCGAAGCGGACAGTACGTATCGATTAACACCATTCTACGACATTATGTCTGCTTTCCCCTCATCAAGTGGTAGAGGTATTAACACACGTAAATTAAAATTAGCAATGTCTCTCAAATCCACTTCAAGTGGCAATAAGTGGCATTTAGAAAAAATCTATCCGCGTCACTTTATTGCAACAGCAGAAACCGTTGGTTTCTGCACAATTCGAATGCAAGAGATACTTGACGAGTTTGTTAACTCTTTTCCAATTGCTATTGAGCAAACCGTTAACCAGCTACCCAACAACTTTCCTGCTTATATCATAGATTCAATTGTCAGCAACGCTCTTCGGATACTTGTCAAAATAAAGCTCTAGCCAATCAGGGGATAGCGGTCTTTGAAAAAATGAGTCTGGATGGACAAAGC
>NZ_NDIO01000197.1:0-17135 GCF_002241085.1 Vibrio sp. V03_P4A6T147 | reverse complement strand
AAAAATGTCAAATAACTACACCGAAAACGTCACAGTTCTTCCCTAGGATAAAAATCGAACTTACTGACCTAGTCCAGAAGGATAGCGACAATGAAAACCTTATTTACCCGCGCAACGACTGCCACAGCACTTGCGCTGACTCTTTCGACTTCGGCTTTTGCTAAAGAGGCTGATTTACAATCTTTGATCAACGCAGCGAAACAAGAAGGCCAAGTGTACAGCATTGGTATGCCCGGCAGTTGGGCTAACTGGCAAGACACGTGGAGCGATTTAGGTGAGATTTATGGCCTACAACACCAAGATACGGATATGAGCTCAGCGCAAGAAATTGCCAAGTTTGAAGCCGAAAAGAAAAATGCGACCGCCGATATCGGTGATGTTGGTTTTGCATTTGCTCGCGTGGCGGTGAAAAAAGGCGTAACTCAAACGTACAAACCAAGCACTTGGAATGACATCCCTGACTGGGCCAAAGATAAAGATGGCCACTGGGCTCTGGCTTATACGGGCACCATTTCATTTATCTCGAACAATAATCTAGTCAAGAATGCGCCAAAAACGTGGAACGATTTGCTCAAAGGCGATTACAAAATCAGTATTGGTAATGTAGGCGTTGCCGCGCAAGCAAATAATGCCGTACTAGCCGCTGCTTTTGCTCATGGTGGCAGTGAAAAGAACCTCGATCCAGCAATCGAATTTTTTGCCAAACTCGCCAAGCAAGGGCGCTTATCATTTACAGACCCAAGTATCGCTAACCTCGAAAAAGGTGAAGTTGAAGTGGCCGTATTGTGGGATTTCAACGCCCTAAGTTACCGTGACCAAATTGACCGAAACCGCTTTACCGTTAACATTCCGCAAGATGGTTCTGTGATTTCCGGCTACACCACCATCATCAATAAATACGCCAAAAACCCAAATGCGGCCAAGCTAGCACGTGAATACATCTTTAGCGATCAAGGCCAAATCAACCTTGCACAAGGCTATGCTCGCCCGATCCGCAGCAACGTTGCATTGCCTGCTGCGGTACAAAGCAAATTGATCGCTAACGATCAATACCAGAATGTGAGCCCAATTAGCGACTTTAATGCTTGGGAAAAATCAGCTCGTCAATTGCCACGTCAATGGCAAGAAAATGTCATTATCCACCAGCAGTAAGAGGTAACCATGAACAATAAGGTGATCCTTGTTGTTCTTGATGGACTCAATTATTCCGTAGCCCGTGATTGCATGGGCTACTTAAACGGCTTAATTGAGCAGCAAAGAGCAACCTTATACTCCCTACAATGTGAATTGCCTTCGTTATCGCGTCCTTTGTATGAATGTCTACTCACTGGCGTAAAGCCTGTCGAAAGCGGCATTGTTCATAACCACATTGTGCGCCTTTCACATCATCAATCCATCTTCAGTTTGGCAAAAGAGCAAGGGCTGACAACAGCCGCAGCGGCGTATCATTGGGTCAGCGAGCTCTATAACCGCGCGCCTTTTGATGCAACGCGCGATCGTTTTACCTGTGATAAAACACTCAATATTCAGCATGGCTGTTTTTATCACTGGGATCACTATCCCGATGAAGCACTGTTTTTAGACGCCGAACACTTACGTCGTACTCATCAGCCTGATTTTTTACTGATCCATCCAATGAATATCGATGATGCTGGACATAAGTTTGGCCTTGATTCAGGACAGTATCGTAATAGTGCACGCATGGCCGATGCGCTGTTATCTCACTTTTTAGAAAGCTGGCTAAACGATGGCTACCAAGTGATGGTGACCAGCGATCACGGCATGAACAATGACAAGTCACACGGCGGAATATTAACCGAAGAGCGCAACGTCCCGCTGTTTGTATTGGGCGATCAATTTTCGCACCAAGCTTGTGAGATCAAACAAACTGAGCTCTGCGGCCTATGCTGCCAACTGCTTAATCTTGATCACAATAAGCCCTTTTCTGCGGAGTGCTTAGCATGATCAGTAGCCAAGTAATTAGCAAGCCTAGCGCCGTGCTGAGCCAATCAACGCACTGGGCACGCAAACTCAAACCTGCGTTATGGCTTACTCCTTTTGCGCTGTTTTTCTACTTATTTCAGCTCGCCCCCATGCTGTGGGTTTTGTTCAACAGCTTTATCTCTGACGATCAATGGTCACTAGACCATTATCGCGAAATCTTCAGCTCATCCTTTATTTTACAAGGGCTGGGCAATAGTTTGTGGCTCGCCATATGGTCCAGCGTCGCGGGCCTTGCGATTGCGGCAATGTTGGTCGCCTCCTTACGCCGAGTCGATGGCAAGCTGCGCGATGGTGTGATCGCCTTTACCAATATGAGCAGTAATTTTGCGGGCGTCCCTTTGGCATTCGCTTTCATTATTATTCTTGGGGTCAACGGCGCACTGACTTTGCTGCTAAAGCAATACGGTTTGATTGAAGAGTTCAACCTGTATGGCAAATGGGGGCTGCTGGCGATGTATATCTACTTTCAGATCCCTCTTGGCGTGCTGCTGCTCTATCCTGCATTTGATGCGCTCAGTGATGACTGGCAAGCGGCGGCGTCTACTCTGGGCGCCAATGGATGGCAATATTGGCAGAAAATCGCCTTGCCTGTGCTTTCACCAGCCCTACTCGGCACCTTGATTATCCTAATCGCCAATGCGATGGGCGCATATGCCAGCGTCTACGCACTCACATCCGGCAACTACAACGTCATTACGGTACGCATTGCCAGTTTAGTGGCGGGAGATCTGTTCTTAGAGCCCAATTTAGCCGCCGCCATTTCCGTGGTATTGATGCTAATTTTAGCCTTCATTACTGTGAT
Source organism: Vibrio sp. V03_P4A6T147 (assembly GCF_002241085.1). NCBI lineage: Bacteria > Pseudomonadati > Pseudomonadota > Gammaproteobacteria > Vibrionales > Vibrionaceae > Vibrio > Vibrio sp. V03_P4A6T147. The sequence continues at coordinate 14,329 of NZ_NDIO01000197.1, read as the reverse complement.
CAATCAGTGGCTAATTGCGAAAAGCTATAGCGCAAGGAACACCCATGCAAAACGCTAATCCTACCCTTGATAAAATCACCTTTCATAAAAGTGTGGTCTATTCCATCGTGGGAGTGATGTTGCTGCCCATTTTGGCCACCTTGGTTTATTCCTTTTCTTCACGCTGGGGCGCAACGATTTTACCCGATGGCTTCACCTTTGACTGGTATCTCAAACTGCTGACCGACCCTCGCTTTCTCGATGCATTTGGCCGCTCATTGCTGATTGGCATCGCTTCTCTGACACTCAGCGCGGTTTTGATTATTCCGGCGATCTTCGTGGTGTTTTACTATTTCCCTCGTCTCGATAAAGTAATGAACCTGCTGATTTTAATCCCTTTTGCGGTACCGCCTGTGGTCTCTTCAGTTGGATTACTGCAACTGTACGCCGATAGCCAATTTCCAATTGTGGGTACACCTTGGATTTTGATTGGCACTTATTTCACCATTGCGCTGCCGTTTATGTACCGTGCAATTGCCAACAGTTTTGAGGCGATCCATCTGCACGATCTCATGGACGCCGCGCACCTGCTCGGCGCAAGCACCAGCCGTGCTTTTTTACTGATCGTACTGCCAAACATTAGAAAAGGGTTGATGGCTTCGCTGTTTCTATCCTTCTCTTTTCTACTTGGCGAGTTTGTATTTGCGAACATTCTGGTCGGCACGCGCTATGAAACCTTGCAGATTTATCTCTACAACATGCGTCAGACTAGTGGTCACTTCACCTCCGCGTTAGTGATGACTTACTTCCTATTTATCTTTTTACTGACTTGGCTCGCCAGTCGTTTTAGCCGAGGATCCACTCAATGAATTCCACGACCCACACAACTTCTCGTTCTGATTACGTCCACGTCGCCAACCTCACCAAACGCTTTGGCAACAATACCGTTTTTGAAGGGATTGAATTTTCCATTGAGCAAGGGGAATTTGTCACGCTACTTGGTCCGAGCGGCTGCGGGAAATCGACTCTATTACGCAGTTTGGCTGGCTTAAATCCCGTCGATGACGGCGAAATTTGGGTCAACGGTGAAAACATCACTAACCAAACACCACAGCAACGCGGCATTGGCATGGTGTTTCAATCCTACGCTCTGTTTCCGAATATGACGGTGGCTGAAAACATCGCCTTTGGCCTCAAAATGCAAGGGCAAGACAGAGCTTACATCGCGCGCGAAGTACAAAAAGTGGTCGAACTGGTTTCGCTGATAGGGAAAGAAAAACACTATCCCAACCAGCTCTCGGGTGGACAGCGCCAACGCGTCGCTTTAGCTCGCGCCTTAGTGGTCAAACCGCGTATTTTGCTACTTGATGAACCCCTTTCAGCACTGGATGCCAAAATTCGCAAACATTTACGCCAGCAGATCCGTGATATTCAAAAAGAGCTCAATCTCACCACCGTATTTGTAACCCATGATCAAGAAGAGGCGATGATTCTCTCTGATCGTATTTTTTTAATGCACCAAGGTGAAATCGTTCAGCAAGGCTCCCCAGAAAGCATTTATACTCAGCCAGCCAATGAGTTTGTGGCCGGTTTTATGGGCCATTACAATTTAGTAGAGGCGGCCACTGCCAAGCAGTTGTTTAACATAGACACGGCTTGGAAAGTGGCTATTCGCCCCGAATCCATCTACGTCAAGGAAGCTGGGCGGAGCTATGGTGCCCATGTTTCTGCGCCGCAACATGGCACCATCAAGCATCACCAATTACTGGGTAATGTCATTCGCTACCATGTGGATGTGCGAGGCTGCGAGCTCACGGTCGATTTACTCAATCGTTCCTCAGAGCGATTATTTGCCACTGGCAGTCAGCTAGAATTACTGTTTAACCTTAACGAAATACAACCTGTGAGAGCCTAAATAGATGCCGACACCTCTATACGTTTTTGATATGGACGACACATTGATTGACGGCGACTGCGCAATGATTTGGAGCGAATATTTGGCCGATAAGGGCATAGCGAGCGACCCTGATTTTGTCGCGCAGGATAGGCTGATCATGTCACGCTATGCCAGCGGTGAAATGGACATGGAAGATTACCTCGATTTTGCGATGCAACCTTTGCTCACCCTGACCACAGAGCAAGTCCAGCGCTTAGCGGACGATTGTGTCGCTACACGCATCGTACCTAGGCTATTTCCTCAAGCCAAAGCACTCATTAAACAGTTAACGGACGAGCGTATTCAAATACTAATTATTTCGGCGTCGGTCAGTTTTTTGGTTAAAGCCGTCGCTCGTAAAATAGGCGTTGCAGAGGCGATGGGTATCGATATGGTCATAGAGAACAACCATTACACCACGCATATTTTGGGAACACCCACCTACCGAGACGGTAAAGTCACTCGCTTAAATGAATGGCTAGCTAAGCGCCCACAATACGTGGGTCAAGTGCATTTTTTCACTGACTCGATCAATGATTTACCTTTGTGTCTACACGCCGATTTCACCTATTTGGTCAACCCATGCACGCGTCTCATCCAATACGCTCAGCCCCAACAATGGCCGATATTAAAGTGGGGCTAATCACATCCTCTACTTTTGATGAATCATGTAACTTGAGGCGCTGGCGGTAAACTTCTAGTATGAAGACAATAAGTTAACCGAGCCTCTCGCCATGAGCATGAAACATCGCATTGCCTTTATCTCTCTTTTACTGTCAACTCTCAATGCTTGCTCGCCGGAAAATAGCGCGCAAGCATTGGGCACTTTAGAGCGAGACCGCATCACTTTTTCCGCCACCGCCAATGAGATCATTCGCGCGCTTCCTGTCGCGGAAGGCAGCGCAGTGCATGCTGGCGAAATATTGGTTCGACTGGATACCAGAAATCAGCAGGCGGTGCTGGCCCATGCACTCGCAGAGGCGGCCAAAGCGCAAGCGTATTTGCTCAAACTGAGTAATGGTGAACGCCAAGAAGACATGGCGGCCGCACAAGCCAAAGTCAATCGCGCACAAGCCAAACTGACAGAGGCGTTGCAAAACTTCAAACGTGTGGAAGAACTGGTTGGTAAAAAGCTCCTCAGCCAATCAGAAAAAGACAGCGCCACCGCCACGCGTGACGCCGCTCGCGCCGAACTCGATTCTGCAAAAGAAGAGTTTGCTAAGCTAACCGCTGGTACTCGCCCTGAAGATATCGAACAAGCCCAAGCGGCGCTGACCGCTGCCAAAGCCGACGTCTCACTGCAACAGCAAAAGCTCGACGAGTTAACCATTGTCGCAACCCGCGATGGAATTTTGGATAATCTCCCATACAACTTGGGTGAGCGCGTCCCAAACAACGGCATTGTCGCTATCATCCAAGCCAGCCGCATCCCTTATGCTCGCGTCTACGTTCCCGCACCACATCGTTTAGCGGTCGTGCCGGGCGCACAGTTTCCAGTGCATATCGACGGTATAAAAGAGCCGCTGCAAGGCACTGTGCGTTGGGTGGCAACGGAACCCTCTTTCACGCCTTACTACGCACTGACCGAAAATGAACGCGCCCGCTTAATGTATCTAGCCGAAGTGGATCTGCCCGAATCCGCGCAATCGCTCCCTTCTGGCATTCCGGCGCAAGTCGATTTAGCGAGGCAAAAATAGTGACTGAACTCGCCATTCACGCCCGTAATGTGGTCAAAAAATTTGGGGATTTCACTGCGATTGAAGGCATCAATCTGAGTGTCCCCAAAGGAACCATTTACGGTTTTCTCGGCCCAAATGGTTGTGGCAAATCGACCACAATTCGCGTGCTCACGGGTTTATTAAGCCCTACCTCCGGCAGTGTTGATGTGCTGGGGTTAGCGATCCCAAAACAATCCGAGCAATTGCGCCTAAAAATTGGTTATATGACGCAAAAATTTTCGTTATACGATGATTTGACCGTAGAGGAAAACCTACAATTTATTGGGCAAATTTTTGGTATGCCGCGCAAAGCATTGGCACAACGGCTCAATGAACAGTTGTGCACTTATGGGCTTGATCAGCGCCGAAAACAACGCGTAAGTGGGATGAGTGGCGGCCAAAAGCAGCGCTTGTCACTAGCAGCCGCCACGATGCATAAACCTGAACTGCTGTTTTTGGATGAACCAACGTCGGCGGTCGATCCTGAAAATAGACGGGAATTTTGGGAACAATTGTTCGATCTTTCAGACCAAGGCACCACCATTTTGATCACCACTCACTACATGGATGAAGCGGAACGCTGCCACCGTTTAGCAATCATGGAATCGGGTTTAATTCGTGCAGATGGTGAGCCAGAAACCTTAATGAACACGATGGGCGTCAACATTGTCGAAGTCCGAGCCCATAATTTGCGCCAATTAAAAGAAAAAGTCATGGCTCGGGCGGAGGTTCGCTCTGCTGCACAACTTGGCATCCGCTTGCGGATCCTTATTCATCAACAAGTCACACAACCTATCGCGTGGCTAAAAACAACCTTCCCTGAACTGGCTGAAGCTGAGATGAATCTAGCTCGCCCAAGTTTGGAAGATGTCTTTGTCACTGTGACTGGCAAGGGGCGTCAATGAAAGCACTGTTTCGAATGAAAGCGGTGATGGTGAAAGAGATACGCCAACTCTCGCGAGACAGAATTACGTTTGGCATGGTAGTGATGATCCCACTGATCCAGCTGTTGCTATTTGGCTTTGCCATCAATACTGACGTACGCAATATTCCGATCGCCATCGTTGATCAAAGTGAAAGTACCCTCGGACGGTTAATTGTAGAGTCAGTCAAAGCCACACAGGTTGTGAGCGTCAAACACACTTTTGCCACAGCAGAGCAAGCTGAACATGCGATTGAACAAGGTAACGTGAGAGCAGCGCTGATCCTGCCAAAAGATCTCACTCAGCGCGCGGTGCAAAACCGCGTGTTAGGCCAGTGGATTGTTGATGGCTCCGATACGATGATCAGTGCCTCCATTTTAGGTCTGCAATCCATGCCGCTGACCGATTTTGATTTTGACATTCGTCCAGCCACCGTCAAAACCTTTGAAGTCACGCTGTTTTATAACCCCACTCGCCGCTCTGCGGTTAATATCGTGCCCGGTTTACTGGGGGTTATTTTAACCATGACGATGATCCTCTTCACCAGTGCCGCGATTGTGCGAGAAAAAGAGCGCGGCAATTTAGAACTGCTGATCACAACGCCAATTCACTCTATTGAGCTTATGGTCGCCAAAATTGTGCCCTATATTTTTGTCGGATTAATTCAGGTCTTCATCATCTTGGGCTTAGGGCATTTTATTTTTGACGTGCCCATTAATGGTGCAATCAGCCAAATTCTCTTCGGTACTTTGCTGTTTATCGCCGCCAGTTTGACCTTAGGTTTGGTGATTTCAACCATTGCTTCCACTCAACTGCAAGCCATGCAAATGACTGTTTTTATCTTACTGCCTTCGATTTTACTTTCTGGATTTATGTTTCCCTACGAAGGCATGCCAGTAGCAGCGCAATGGATTTCTGAAGCGTTGCCTGCGACTCACTTTATGCGCATGATCCGCGGGATTGTGTTGCGCGGTGCTAACCTCATGGATCTATGGCGAGATGCGCTATGGATGTTGAGCTTTACCGTCGGTGGGATTATCGTCGCATCTTTGAGATTTAAAAAATCCCTTGATTAACGCCATTCACATTTGAAGGCTAATTTTTAAGCCAAAAGAAGGAAACTAACATGTTAAAGTCACTGATGACCAAAGCGTTATTGTGTGTAGGCCTGATCTCCAATACCTCAGATGCATTGGCATCAGAGCGCTCAACGATAGCATGGCAATGGATTGAAAATGGCGCGCTTTTAGTCGATGTTCGAACCGCAGCAGAATTCGCAGCTGGCCATATTGAAGGTGCATTAAACTACCCACTTGATACTGTTAGCAGTGCTTTTTCTCACATCGATAAACAACAACCGATTGTGGTTTACTGCCGCAGCGGCAATCGATCGGGCCAAGCTATGGCCTATTTACTCGAGCAAGGGTTCACTCAAGTACATAACGGCGGCGGTTTAGAGGAAATGATCATTCATCCTTCGGCAATAAAGCCGCTCAATTGATGTTAGCCTACTCACATTCACATTATCGCTCTGTTTGTTCTTAATTGGCTCTCAAAGCGCAACAGAAAGACAGCGCTTGTTATTCGGCAACAATGATCGATTTTTTGATTGGAACGTAGAAGATGTTCGATAACCAATCTCAACGGTATACAGCATGCGAACGTACAAAACCTTACGCTTGATCCTAGGCGATCAGCTCAACATCAAGCACTCTTGGTTTAACAAAACGGATGATTCCGTACTGTACGTGATAGCTGAACTTAAACAAGAAACAGGCTATGTAAAACATCACATTCAAAAAATCTGCGCCTTTTTTGCCGCGATGGAAGCTTTTGCCGAATTATTGCAAAGTGAGGGACACCAGGTTCTCTACTTGACCCTTGATGAAACTGCCGATTATTTGCAGCTACCACCATTGATTAGTGATCTGTGTCATCAGATCAACGCAGAATACTTTCACTATCAGCGACCTGATGAATACCGAGTTTGGCAACAGTTGCAGGAGCTAAACCTCTCTCATACACAAGTGACTTGTTTTGATACTGAACACTTTTTATTGCCTTTTGACGAGATCACTCAGCATTTTAACACCGACAAAACCACTATTATGGAGCCGTTTTATCGCAAAATGCGTAAGCGATTCGGTATTCTTCTGCAAGATGATCATCAAACGCCTTTGGGTGGGCGTTGGAATTTTGATCACCAAAATCGCAATAAGCTCAGCGTGCAAGACATAGAAAACCTACCCAAACCACTTAGCTTTCAAAACGATGTCAGTGCAATTTATAACCGTTTACAGCATCATAATATTCACGTTTTCGGCCTGTATACTCCTTCATTGTTATGGCCGATTAACCGCTCACAAGCACTGTCATTATTGGCCCACTTTTGTCAGTACGGCTTGCCGCTGTTTGGTCGCTTTCAAGATGCAATGACGGCAAAAAGCCCACATCGTTGGAGCCTCTACCATAGCCGGCTCTCTTTTGCACTCAACTGCAAACTACTATCGCCTGCAGAAGTCATTCAAAGTGCACTCATGCGATTTGAGAATGACAATACGATGGATTTAGCACAAATCGAAGGATTCATTAGGCAAATTTTGGGCTGGCGTGAGTACATTCGAGGCATTTATTGGGCGAACATGCCCCAATACGCCAAGCACAACGCCCTTGACGCTCAACGACCTCTTCCTCACTACTATTGGACAGGGGATACTCGTATGCATTGTGTTAAACAAGCCGTAACTCAATCATTGGAGTTTTCCTACGCACACCATATCCAACGTTTGATGATCACGGGTAATTTGGCACTCCTATCAGGTTGCGAGCCGGATGAGGTGGATGACTGGTACTTAGGTATTTATATTGATGCATTGCAATGGGTAGAAATGCCCAATACCCGAGGTATGGCTCTGTTTGCTGATGGGGGAATTGTTGCCACCAAGCCTTATGCCGCAAGCGGCTCTTACATCAATAAAATGAGTGATTACTGCAAAGATTGTCACTACCAAGTAAAGAGCCGTAGTGGTCTAAATTCATGTCCATTCAATAGTTTATATTGGCAGTTCATGCTCACTCATCGTGAACGGTTAGCCAAAAATCCAAGGATAGGTATGATTTATAAAAATTGGGATAACACTGAAAACGCCACTCAACAAGCAATCTTAGATCAAGCTCAATACTATCTACACCATATTGAAGAGCTGTAGCTCGTCGGCTTACTGGTCACGTTTTTATTTATGCAATTTGGTGAGCACGCTGCAAGTAACTATAATCATGCTATTCGATTAAATATCAGTGAGTGATTATGCAACAACAGCAAGTCCATATGGACCAACGTATTTGCCAGCAATGCTCAGAAAAACAAAACTTGCCTTTTGACTTCACCATGGCTTTCCAACCCATAGTGAACGTTGCAGATAACACCATCTTTGGCTACGAAGCACTCGTACGAGGTCTGAATAATGAATCGGCTTACTCCATCATTGAACAAGTCAGTGATGACAACCGATACCGCTTTGACCAACTTTGTCGAATCAAAGCGATTAAACTCGCGGCTAAACTAAAACTGCCAGGTATTTTGAGCATTAATTTTTTACCTAATGCCGTTTACCAACCAGAACGCTGTATCCGCACCACATTAGAGGCAGCAAAGCAGTTCAGTTTCCCGACAGAACGGATCATGTTTGAATTTACTGAGGTGGAAAAAATCGTAGACACAGCGCACATAAAACGGATCGTCGCTTATTACTCCAACCTAGGATTTACTACCGCGATTGATGATTTCGGTGCAGGCTACGCCGGGCTTGGGCTATTGGTTAACTTCCAAACTAAAATAGTAAAATTAGATATGTCACTGCTACGTAATATCGATCAAGACATCACGAAGCAAGCAATCGTCCGTCATACTGTCGCAATGCTCATTGAGCTAGGGATTTGTCCACTCGCTGAAGGTATTGAAACTCAACAAGAAATGTTATGGCTAAAACGACTCGGCATTGAACTCATGCAAGGCTACTATTTTGCGAAACCTGAGTTTGAAGCGTTGCCTACAGTGACGTTTTGAACCATAACATCAGCCTCTAATTTTGTGGATCCATCAAACCACGAAATGCTTGGGCATAAGTTTCAACTGTTCAATACGGCCCGACATGGCTGTTTCCACCTCGGCTAACCACTCATAACGTTTAGTGTATAGACGGCGTTTATTGCGATTTAGCGTCTCAACACCTTTGCGGTTTGGCGTGGTTGGCAAACGGTACAAATATTTACTCATTTTCTCTGCTTCGTACTCTGTCCACAGTTCATCGTAATCAAAGCTTACTGATTTGCGCTTTGAGCCAATATAACGCAACGCTTGATACATATGGCCGCGGTTAGAAATCGCATACAGATTCTCAACCCCTAAAATACGCGCTAGCGTCATGATCATTTCAACCATCAGTGCTTTGGTTCTTAAACCGTGAGTCGTGCGCGTCAAATCTTTAATGATTTGATTACGATCGGTCACACCACTGCTTGGACCTTGTAGTGAACCAATGTAAATACTGCGCCCTTGATCAGAAACATTGAAACTGATCGAGTAAATTTTCTGCCCTTTTTCATCCGTCAGTTGCAGCCCCAACGAGCCTTCTCTTATCTCTCCACTGCACAGGCTTAATGAATAACTCGCCCCATTTTTGTCGTAAAAATCAAAAATAGAGAAGCCTGATTCTGAGAAAAACTTCGCAGCATTAAAGCCAAACTGTTCAACTAAGTAGATAAAATGTTGATTAATGTGCCATGTACGCTCTTTGGCAGACCAATTGACGCAGAGATAAGGTTTTAATGGTTTTTCCAAAAACTGTGGGCATTGCTTTAATACCTCCGCTAACTCGGAGCACGAAAACAGCCTCAGCATACTTTTTAGAGCATAGGCATTGGTCACGCCCCATAAACAAAAACGGATATTCTTCCTGATTTTAGACCAGCCTTTGGTATTGGGGTAAATCGTTTCGGAGAGTTCAGACAGGCTAAACAGGTAGTCGAGTTTATTTTCAATTATCATAGTATGGACCAGAATTTCAGCAGCTAGGACAGCCTCAAACATTGGGGAGTCGCTCATTGAAAATAATGTACAGTGTTTCATTGAGGGGTGCTGTCCTGAGTTTGTATGAAAATGTCAGCCTTCGTCATTAGCTATTTACTTAGCGCGCTAACTAAATTATATTACTTAGCACGCTAAGTAATATGTGACTCGTTATGATTGAAAACACGCACACCCTGAAAGAATTATCACTCGCTGAGCAGTTTGCTCGTCTCTCACGCTTATGGAAAATGGTGGCGGACCGAGAACTCTCACCCTTGGGCCTTACCCATCCTCGTTGGACCGCATTATGGAAATTACAGCGTCTCGGTGACAACGTCAGCCAAAAAACCTTAGCCGAAGCGTTAGAAATAGAACTGGCTTCTTTAATGCGAACTTTAAAGCAGCTCGAAGAACAATCGCTGATCGAACGTCACTGCTGTCACAACGATAAGCGCGCTCGAATCGTCAGTTTGACGAGTAACGGGCGTGCTCTTATCAAGCAGATGGAAACCCGTATTTTGCAAGTTCGCCAAAACTTACTGGGTAATATTGACGATCAACAATTGCACCAACTGACTCTTACGCTCGAACAAATCTCACACAACGCTCTAGATACGCTCAGCAAACCGATAGCAACACCTTCAAAGGAACAATAATTACTTATGACACCTGATCAAAAATTTGCACTTTGGATCAAATATTCCATCGTCGCTTTTGTGGCGCTCTTTGCCTATTTTTTGGTGGCCGATTTGGCTATGCCTTTAACACCGCAAGCCATGGCAACGCGGACTGTGACCAAAATATCTCCCCGAGTTAATGGTCAAATCAGTGATGTTTTTGTCACTAATAATCAAATCGTACACAAGGGTGAAGTACTTTTCACCATCGACCCACAACCCTATCAACTGGCGGTAGAGCAGGCCCAACTCAATTATGAACGTGCGGTACAAGGTAATGCTCAATTGGATGCATCGATTGCAGCCGCAGAAGCTAATGTCACGGCAAGCCGTATCATTGCCGATCAAAAGTTGCGCGAAGCTAACCGATTAAACACTCTGTTTGCACGCAATGGGACTTCTCAGCAACTTAAAGACGATGCACAAAGTGGCGCTACCGCCGCGAAAGCCAATTTGGTTGCAGCGCAAGCTCACTTGCAAGAATTGCACGTCAGTCGAGGTAATAGTGACGAGAGTAACGTCAGCATTCGCGCCGCTTTGAACCAATTGGCGCAAGCCAAGCTAAACCTTGCCTACACACAAACGCTAGCAGAGCAAGATGGTGTCATTACCAACTTACAGCTTGAAACGGGCACCTACGCCGCAGCAGGTATGCCGTTAGTTGCATTGGTGGCGACGGATGTAGACGTGATTGCTGATTTTAGAGAAAAAAGCTTACGCCATTTCCCAGACAATAGCCGCGCCCTAGTTGCTTTTGACAGCAAACCCGGCGAAGTCTTTACCGCGCGTATTCGTAGCCTTGATGCTGGGGTAAGCACTGGTCAGTTTGATGCGAATGGGCGTTTAGCCACTCCAACAGAATCTAATCGCTGGGTGCGTGATGCACAACGCATGCGTGTGCACCTTTCGCTCGATGAAACGATGTCAACATTGCCTTCCGGTGCTCGTGCGACGGTACAGTTGCTACCAGAAAGTGGCCCGTTTGCTTGGCTGGCAAAAATGCAAATTCAGTTTCTAAGCACTCTGCACTACATCTATTAAGCGGAGTAAAAAATGCGACTTTGGGATCATCCATTATCTGAAAATGATTTTCGCCAATGCGTCAGAATTGCAACAGGTGCGACGCTTGGTTTTACCTTTTGTAAACTACTGGGTTGGAACTACGGGGTATTTTTTACCGTAACACCGATGCTGTTACTGGGCATGGTACCCGTCATGAATGCGCACGCCGCAAAGCAACTGCTCGCTTCCGCCGTCGTTTGTGGCTTAGAAGTAGCCATTCTCGGGGGACTATTTGGAGGTCATCCAGCCTTGATGACAATGATCGCTTTTGTACTGTTTCTCTACAAATTTGCTTGTATGTCGAAAGGCAGCTTATTCTTGTTTGGAGCGAACAGCGTATTGAGCTTGAGCATCATGCTGCACTTTGCAAGCTACTCCACAACTGATCTTAACGATCTGATTACCAGCAACTTTATCGCGAATTTGCTTTCGGTAATGGTCGCTTATCTGGTGACATTCTGTATTCCCGACGCACAGAAAAGGCAACCTCCCGCTCATGCAAGCGTGGCCAAAGAGTCACACCGTATGCGTCATGAAGCGCTCATGGGCGCAACCATTGCCACACTCTCTTTCGTTGTGTTTCAAATATTCGATCTGCAAGATTCAATGTCCGCGCAAGCCACAACCTTGTTGCTACTTTTCCCGATGCATTGGAACGGAGCGCTAGGCTACGCACGCAAACGCGCGATGGGTACTCTGCTTGGTGTCACTTTCGGTATTGCGGTCCAACTGCTGCTCTACGATTGGTCAGGTCAGCTTTTATTTGTTATTCCGCTGCTGTGGATAGGTGCGATGCTCTTTAGCTACTGGCATGTAAAAGAATCCAGCGGTTCAGGGGTCGGCTTTGGCTCATTGACTACCTTGGGGATCTTGTTTGGTCAATATTTGACGCCGGGCAATGATTTAATTTTCAGTGCCCTGTACCGAGTCGGCAGTATTTTGTTTGCTATTGTCGCCACATTACTTACAACCTATGTGATCCATCGATTGCTGAATCAATTCAAAGCCACCCAATTTGGCCAGTAATTAAAAACCCTGCACATAGGTGCAGGGTCAACATCACAGCAAACCTTTATTCAAAGGATAAGCGTGCCGAATTTAATACACCCGTTAAACCTTGATAGTGATCCGCCACGACTAAACGCCACTGGCCTTGCACGTTCATTTGTTGCATTCCGCTGAGTGTAAAGCGAACACGATAAGCCGTGTTGCGATCATACTGGTTATACGATTTTAAGTTCCAATAGCCACCATCAGGTGCATACAACTTGACTGAAACATCACCCACAAATGGGTGTTCAATATCAAGTTGAATAGTGGCCGTTTCCGCATTTCCTTGATAAGTCACATTAATCGGAAGTGCTAACTCTCCTTGTGCATGATCGGGAATGGTAAAAGGCCCTTGTAAATCATAGATGGCTTGTTGGGGCGAAGTCGGTTCGGTGGGTGACGTTCCTCCGTCATTACTCCCATCTGGACGTGCATAAATCGCCGCAATGTGTGGCGCGCTCAGGCCAATCGCTCGCACCGAGTTCGCGTAGTCAGTGACACCACATGCTTGACCTTTACACACTTTGCTTGGGTTAGAGAATGTGTAAGAACGGCTATGAATACCAAATAAGAAACCATAGGCCATGGTCGTCGCAAATTGGCCTTGAACCCCATAACCATACGCATCTTGCTCTGTACCATTTGAAAGATGGGGTTCGCCATTGTACTGTTCATGAGCATGGTTCAAGCCCAAATTGTGGCCTAATTCGTGAATAAACGTATCATCGCCACACTCATTCAAATAGCTATGACTGTACATTCTAGATTGCGCATAACGCGCACTATTGTTCCAATACGCGGCAGGGATTATCCATGCTAGACCACAGCTCAGCATGTAAGTACCATTGCCTTTATCTTCATAATCAGGAGAATTTTTAATATCTAGATTACGAAACAGCGCCACCATATCCGCGCCAACCTGCTTACGATATTGCTCAATATCGGCAAACGCCGGATCTTGTTTATTGCCGGGAGTAATCGCATCAAGCGCCTGCCCTTGCGATTTTCTTAGCCCTCTTTGCGTATCGTATTTTACTTCTTTCGTGCCAATTAAGTTGACTTTGATGTCCAGACCACTTTGACGCAGAATTTCATTTCCCACGTTAAATCGGTGCTGGATTTGAGCCACGTGATCTTGCTGAAACCACTCAGCCGTGCCGGGTGTATAAACACCTAGAATATCAATTTCAGTGGTTGCACTACTCGGTAACGCATACGTTGCTAACACCACGGCTAATGCCAATGACGCTATTTTCATAGAAAACTCCTACATTATTTATTTTATTAACACACAAAGCCGTGCGTTTGAGGTATCAATGGCTGGTCGAGGTTTCGTCATAGCCATGATTCGGTGGTACTCGGTAAACCCATGCTTCACTGCCGTTGCCTTCAAGCTTCACTTGACCACTGGGATGACCAATAAAACCAAGTATTGCCGTTTTGCCGAAAGTGAATGTGGCTGGGTAAACTTCCCCGTCGAGTTCAAACTGCCCAGACCAAGTCCGGACGCCTTCATTCTGAATTTCTGATGAAGTGACTTGGATATTGACTGGCTGGTTATCAGGCATAGTGACCGTGACAGCATCGCCCGTTGCCAGAACTCGGAATTGTTCAATATTTTCGATTTCGATCGCTTTGATTTCCGTCACTGCATCACTTTTTGGCCTAATGGCTTGCAACGCTGGGCTTGGGTTGATGTCATGCCATACTTCATCAACGGTTTGTGCCGCAAGCATGCGCTCTTCAGTGATAGGCTCTGAATTCAGAGCAGAACCAGCATCTCCAGCGCTCGATGCATCTTCTCGTGGTGGCTTCATCAGCTGACGCTCATCAGCAACTGTTGCGGCTTTAAAATCAGTATCCTCGTTATTATTCGGTGCTTTTGGAGCAGGCACTAATGTTAATGAACTATGGCT
>NZ_NDIO01000381.1:0-3288 GCF_002241085.1 Vibrio sp. V03_P4A6T147 | reverse complement strand
GATGTGCGAGGATAGTGCCGTAAAAGGGTAGGTAATTTCAATGATTTCAAATAGAATTCGGCGCAAAATTCGATGGAGTGGATTCTCAAGCTTTGACCAAAGAGAGAAGTCACGTCTAAGCTTAATCAAGAAAGCCGATTTTTTATGCAATGAGAATGTGTGACTTACGGCATATTTCATTGGATTTATTTCGCGAACTGATAATACTCACTTTAGTATGAGCGCCAAAGCACGTTTAGTAGAGTGCTGCAGCAATGAAAGTCAAGCTCACAAGCGCCACAGGACTCGATTTTAAACTTTTCAATTTAGGTTGGAAGGCTGGCGGAGAATAGGCTACTGAGCTCTGGTTGCATTTTGACCAATTATTGAGTGGTTGAATTTTATTTTTAAAAAACATGTTGATCTTCTTGTTAACTGGCTCGATAGTAAAAAAAGAAGCAATAATTTAGAACGTCATGCGATTTACTTTCGCGTAATGATTAAGGGCATTTGAGTCAATTATGGGTAAATCACTCGTTATAGTGGAATCGCCAGCCAAGGCTAAAACGATCAATAAATATCTTGGTAAAGATTTTATCGTTAAGTCGAGCGTAGGGCATGTTCGTGATCTTCCAACCGCAGGTCAAAGTACCGCTAAAAAAGCAACGCCTAGTTCTTCTTCAAAGAACCTTAGCGCTGAAGAGAAAGCACGCTTGAAAAGCGAGAAAGACCGCAGTTCGTTAATTAAGAAGATGGGCATCGACCCTTATCACGGCTGGGAAGCGAATTACCAAATTTTGCCGGGTAAAGAAAAAGTAGTGGCGGAATTGCAAAAGCTTGCCAAAGATGCCGACTGCATTTATCTCGCAACCGATTTGGACCGCGAAGGAGAGGCCATCGCTTGGCACCTTCGTGAGATCATCGGTGGCGATGAACAGCGATACAAACGAGTTGTATTTAACGAAATTACTAAAAATGCAATCCAACAAGCCTTCCAAACACCGGGTGAATTGAATATCGACGGTGTAAACGCCCAACAAGCGCGTCGTTTCATGGACCGTGTGGTGGGTTTTATGGTCTCTCCATTACTTTGGAAAAAAGTGGCGCGTGGCTTGTCTGCGGGTCGCGTCCAATCGGTGGCGGTGAAATTACTTGTTGAGCGTGAGCGTGAAATTAACGCGTTTGTCCCTGAAGAGTTCTGGGATATCCATGCTGATACGAAAACGCAAGATAAAACGGATTTCCGTCTGTTGGTTGCGCAAAAAAATGATGTAGCGTTTAAACCTGTCAACGAAGCGGAAGCTAAATCAGCGGTTTCGATTTTAGAAAAAGCTTCTTACGAAGTGTGTAAACGTGAAGACCGCCCAACCAGCAGTAAACCTTCCGCTCCTTTTATCACCTCGACGTTACAGCAAGCAGCCAGTACTCGCTTGGGTTACGGAGTGAAGAAAACGATGATGCTAGCTCAGCGCTTGTATGAGGCAGGTTACATCACTTATATGCGTACCGATTCAACCAACTTAAGTGCTGAAGCGGTTGAAGCGGTTCGCAGCTATATTGGTAGTGAGTTTGGACAAGCCTACTTACCTGAGAATCCGTTAGCTTATGGAAGTAAGCAGGGCGCTCAAGAAGCGCACGAAGCGATTCGTCCATCCAGTGTGGATGTTAAAGCCGATGATTTACAAGGTATGGAAGCGGATGCTCATAAGCTATACGCACTAATCTGGAATCAGTTTGTTGCTTGCCAAATGACGCCAGCTCAATACGATTCGACCACGGTGAGCGTGAAAGCGGCAGAATTTACCCTTAAGGCGAAAGGTCGCATCCTTAAATTTGATGGTTGGACACGAGTTCAACGTCCAATGGGTAAGAATGAAGACCAAATTTTACCTCCAGTGAAAGTGGGCGAAACGTTGTTATTGCAAACGTTAGATCCAAAACAACATTTCACTAAGCCACCGGCACGTTATACGGAAGCTGCGCTGGTAAAAGAGCTTGAAAAGCGTGGTATAGGCCGACCATCGACGTATGCTTCTATCATCTCTACTATTCAAGATCGCGGCTATGTGAAAGTGGATCAGCGACGTTTTTATGCTGAGAAAATGGGTGAAATCGTCACCGATCGTCTGGATGACAGTTTCAATGACTTGATGAACTATGACTTCACCGCGCGAATGGAAGAAAAGCTGGACCAAATTGCAGCAGGATCTGCAAATTGGAAAGGAGTCTTGGACGATTTCTTTAAAGATTTCACTGCAGATTTAGAAACGGCTGAACTGGATGAAGAACAAGGTGGTATGAAACCCAACCACATCGTGATGACCGACATTCAATGTCCGACATGTTCACGTCCAATGGGAATTCGTACAGCCTCTACAGGGGTGTTCCTCGGTTGTTCTGGTTATGCACTACCACCTAAAGAGCGTTGTAAAACCACCATTAACCTAGGTGACGAAGAAGGCGTCATCAATGTCTTGGAAGAAGATGTTGAAACGGCTGCACTGCGCGCCAAAAAACGTTGTCCTATCTGTGAAACGGCGATGGATGCGTACCTAATCGATGACACACGTAAAATGCATGTGTGCGGGAACAATCCGAACTGCGAAGGTTACGTTGTAGAATTCGGTGAGTTTAAAGTTAAAGGCTATGATGGCCCAGTTGTTGAGTGTGACAAGTGTGGGTCAAACATGGTGCTGAAAAATGGCCGTTTTGGTAAGTACATGGATTGCACCAGCGATGACTGTAAAAATACGCGTAAGATCTTAAGAAGCGGCGAAGTTGCTCCACCAAAGGAAGATCCTATCCATTTCCCTGAATTGCCTTGTGAAAACTCGGATGCGTATTTTGTACTGCGTGATGGCGCTTCAGGCCTGTTTCTTGCGGCGAGCAATTTCCCGAAATCTCGCGAGACACGTGCGCCATTGGTTGAAGAATTGGCTCGTTTTAAAGAGCGCCTAGCACCAAAGTATCAATACCTAGCGGATGCGCCTACACATGATCCTGATGGTGTGGCGGCGGTTGTACGCTTTAGTCGTAAGTCAAAAGAACACTATGTACGCACTGAGATAGAGGGTAAACCCTCAGGTTGGACGGCGTTGTACGATAATGGGCGGTGGGAAATTACCGATAAGCGTAAAAACGCTAAAAAATAGCCTTTAATGTGATCAATGCGAAAAGGTAGCCTTCGGGCTACTTTTTTTTGGCTGGAGTTTGAGCAAGTTCAATTATTCATATAATTCATAGTGAATTTATCGCCAATATTTTGACATTTGTCGAGTAAGACAGTAATGATGAACTATCCACAAGCGA
>NZ_NDIO01000318.1:0-3308 GCF_002241085.1 Vibrio sp. V03_P4A6T147 | reverse complement strand
GTGTAGAACTGTTCAATATTTCGGCCCGCTTTCAGCGCGATACGAGGTAAATTGAGACTGACTACCCCCAAATTATTCCGCCCTTCGTGAATCAGCTCACCACCTTCTTCATAGGTATTTAAGAAGCTGCGGCAACCCATTGGGGTTTTGAATGAACCAGTCACTTCAACTACTTTGTCGTAGTTGAGAATATCCGGGTACATGCGTTTGGTGGCACACTCTAATGCGAGTTGTTTAATGTCATAATTTGGATCTTCCGCTTTATGATTTAAGCCATCTTTGATGGCAAATACCAATTTAGGGAATACAGCCGTTTTACGATTTTTGCCTAAGCCAGCAATGCGATTTTTCAAAATTGACTGTTGAATCAATTTAGAGGCCCAACTGGTCCCTAGACCAAAGCCGAAAGTGACAAACGGAGTTTGCCCATTCGCGGTATGCAAAGTGTTGACTTCATATTCAAGTGACTGGAATGCGTCGTAGCACTCTTTTTCTGTACGGGACATAGCAAAGGCTTCGGGATGATGAATATCCCACTCTTTTGCTATTTCTAAATGTTTGTCGTAACTGGCTGTCACATAAGGTTCAAGCACTTCATCGATACGGTTGATGGTGGTGCCGCCGTAAATATGGCTCGCAACCTGAGCGATAATTTGCGCGGTCACTGCGGTGGCGGTTGAAATTGATTTTGGCGTATCAATTTCCGCATTACCCATCTTAAAGCCATGAGTGAGCATGCCTTTTAAATCAATCAGCATGCAGTTAAACATTGGGAAAAAGGGAGCGTAATCCAAGTCATGATAGTGGATATCACCCTCTTCATGCGCTTGCACAATATCACGCGGTAAAATTCGGGTTTTAGCGTAGTGTTTCGCCACAATACCAGCCAGTAAGTCACGCTGCGTTGGGATCACTTTGCCGTCTTTATTCGCATTTTCATTGAGCAGATCGGCATTACTTTCTTCGATAAGGCCTTCAATCTCTTGCGTCAAGGCACTTTGCTTTTCACGCGCGATATCACGATCGTGTCGGTACTCGATGTATGAACGAGCTAATGCTTTATAGGGCCCTTGCATTAGCTCGTTCTCTACTAAGGTTTGAATCTCGGCGATATGGACTTCATCGTAATCTTTGAGCTTCAGTTCTACCGCCAACGCCACATTGAGTGCGTAAATAGCGATCTCTTTATCAATATGTTCAGCTGCACTTTCCACGGCAGATTGAATGCGATCACGGTTGAACGGGGCTCTCGATCCGTCACGTTTGATTACGATAGGTTTCACCATTTCTCCTTACCCCTAGCATACTCACAGAGTTATCCACAAATACACTATATAGAGCAGTTTATTATCCGACTGACACAATATATTGTGGTGCATTTAACGAAAACTCCCAACTCAGGGTATTGATTTGGATCAATAAAAACCGAGCATTGAACAAGATCAATGCGATCTTGGAGTAGTAGATCTCACTTAGAAAAGAAACGATGAAAATTGCAAATTTTTGATTTTTCCTCTTGAAATTTCACCGAACCTGATAGGCTAAGCCTTCGGATTCGATCAGTGAGGTATTGCGATGTTAAAATCAAAATGTGTATGTCGATTAGCGGCAGCAATACTCTTTATTCCCTCTTTCGCGACTTGGGCACAAAGTCTCACATTAGCGACATGGAATGTCGAATTCCAACACACTATTTCATGATTAATCGAGGTCATTTCGTTGCCAAAAAATATCATCCATACTTTTCTTGGAATGGCTTTTCTTGAAACACTGTCCTCGGGCTAGCCAAGTGATAATAGATGGCCGAAATGAAGTTAATAGGAATGTTCAATCCGCACATTGATCGACTTTAACAACTACAGCACGATTTTTACCCGCCGACTTGGCTTGGTACATTAAACTGTCCGCAACAGTAAGTGAGACTTTATCAGGAACAAGATCGTAATAGGCGCCACCCAAACTGATACTGAGCGTGATGGTATCATTGGCTACTCGCATTGGATTTTCATAGACAGATTGACAGATATATTGAGCTTTCAATTTGACCTCTTCAAAGGTATAGAGAGTAAGAATAATGGCGAACTCTTCTCCACCTAAACGAGCAATAAAGTCATTATTGGATAACTTTCTCTGTACATGTCTAACCACATGAATAATGGCTTGATCACCCACTTCATGACCAAACTGATCATTGATTAGCTTAAAGTTATCAATGTCAAACACCAATAAGGTGAAGGGGACGGGAGTTCCTTGCAATTCTGCTATCTTTGATTGGAAGTGTCGGCGATTACTGATTTTTGTTAGCTCATCAGTTTGCGCCAATTTCTCTAGCAAGTGATTTGCTCTCTCTAAATCGATGGTTTTATGTATGACTGCGCGTCTTAACATCAAGATGTAAATACAGAGAACCATCAGAGCTACGCTAATGATGATCGGGATAAAATTTTTTGGGTAAACCGTTTCCATGTAGATCCAGCGACTAAATAACTGCATTTTAGAGGCATCAGATACCTTATCTGTCGCATTTGCGAGCTTCTGCCAAAGAACGTCATTGCCCTCTTTCACCCCAAAGCGTAACGGCTCAGAATAGAGAAACTTAACTGGCACATATTTTTTCGGGCTATTTTCTGTAAACATAAAGAGATTAGCGACTTGATAATCGCTAATAAACCCTTCTAATTTTGCACTGGAAGCGGCATACAACATATCTTCATTCGTGGCAAAGTAGACCAAGTTTAATTTAGGTAAATATTGAGCTGCGTAATACGCCTCATAGCCACTCAATACAACACCAACCTTAATATCGATTTCACCTGAAAATATTTTGTCAAAATCCGTACCGAGTAAGTGTTGATCTAAGAATACGTGCGTCTCGATCGCCATAATTTCAGGTCCAAAATCGAGGAACAGATCTCGCTCAGGTGATTGAATTAGACCAGCATGAACGTCGGCTTGCCCATGTTTAACCAGCTCTAGTGATTCGTTCCAGCTTACTAGTTTAAATTCAACATCGAACCCGCTTTGCTCAGCAACGACTTTCCAATAATCGACTAAGATTCCGGCAGGCTCTCCTTGCTTATTAATATACGAATACGGTTTCCACTTGGCTGAGCTTGTAATAAGCAGAGGTTGAGAAAGATCATGCTCGCTGGAGAGCGGTTCACCGACTTCTGCCGTAGAAGCGATGACTGGAAGCTGCAGCGCCAATACAGCCATCACTCGAGAAAATATCATCAATAACGCAGATTTCAGTTTCATGTTTTCCTAACTGGGGAGTTTAGTTGACTCAAACACGATTAAGCTTGCAC
>NZ_NDIO01000294.1:0-3336 GCF_002241085.1 Vibrio sp. V03_P4A6T147 | reverse complement strand
TTACTAATGAGCACTTTGCTATACTTTAAGGGTTCTTCTCCGCTTAGGTGAGCTTGATATTTGGGTAAAAAGTTGAGTGGGTATCAGGAACCGATGTTTGTCTGATCTTCAACTTAAAATAATCGGTATCTCTTACTCCTCTGGCTCTTCGTCTGAGCAAGCCTATTGATACATTGCCAGCTTCAACCCGACGTTGGTCAGCTTGTATTTTGCGTAGTTACAGATACCTACTTTTCTTTCTAATATTGAGTCTGCAAAGTTGCTTAGTGACATTATCCGAGTTGACTTCGCTAGGCGGCACCAAGCTTCAAGAGCGGCAGTCATGGTCTCGTAACAAGACTCATCCCATATCGCTTGTAGCTGCTCTTTTAGCATATAAATAACGCATAACGTCTTGTTACTCTCGAGCAAATCGTCGAGTCTGTCAGACTGCTTATCATCCAGTTTTTGAGCATTTTTTAGTAGGAGGAAGAGTGTGCCTTTGAGCATTCTTTTCTCATCGTGTGAGCCGTTCCTAAAAGCTTTCGCTCTCTCTTTTCTGATTAAAATGCAGTAGTTTTGCATCACATGGAATCGGTCAAAAACGATGTCTGCATGAGGTAGCATTTTCCTTACCGCTGATTGGTAAGCTTGCCCCATATCCATTGATACCGCTTTAATTCCAGCCTTTGTTTCCTCTGATAGTTGCTCGAAAAATGAGGTAAGGACTTCTGCTTTTCGTCCATGTTCTACCCAAATTAAATGACCAGAAACAAGGTCGTAAACGACGGTCATATAATCGTGTCTTTTCGCTCTAGCTACTTCATCAACGCCAATGTGGAGTAAGTTCTTTAGTTTCTCGGGTTCTAAAGCTGGCAGGCTTGAACGCAAGTATTCTCTATCAATATTTTTGACCGTTTCCCACCGAATACCTAAATGCTGAGACACGGCATGTATGCTCATGTGGCGGCACAATCCACTGATAAACTTGCAAAAGCGAGCGGTATAGCGACCTCCTTTAGAGACATAGTCAGTGTCTTCAATTAACCGTCTTCCTTCTTTGTCTCTGGTCTTAGCCAGTTCAACTTCTATCGTGCATGGTCGCCCGCTAACAGGCAGATTTTTACATAGTGGTCTACGGTGCAGGGTGCGCCTGTAATTGGATCTTTGACCTTATATCTTCGGTCTCGGCGACAGCGAACGAAAACTGATTGGGACACTTTATCTATTGAACAAGATTCTACACACTGACCTTTAAAGCAAAACAACGAGGAAGACAAAGACGACAAAATACACTACAAACTTATAATAAAAATAAGCATTATAAATCATGTAATTATGACAGGTTCATTGGAGCTATTTGACTCATGAAAGCGGAGAAGAGCCCTTTAAATAATGCATAAAATACTAATTTAGCAAAACCGATAGCTCACAAATGTCCAGAAACGTGTTTCAGCGGATGGTCAAGAAAAATCATAAATGCCTAGTGAGTAGTGAGTTGTGCGAGCGTCAGGAGTGGCTTTATTATTTTACTTTACCATCATCCCCTAAACACCCTTTTGGCAGGGTGATGGTTTCACGCAGTGAGGCCATCGCCTTGCTAAGCCTTCAGGGATAAAAAAGCGTACACACAATTATACATAGTATGTACGCTTATAACATCCAGATTAAACCTTGCCAGTAAAGGGCTGCGACTCACTCACACGCGAATGGACATGGTTTTTACTGTATACTCCTCGAAGGTGGCTTTGATATTTTATTCGTGGTGCTGTTAGTCTCGAAAATTGTCATACTGGAATGGCTGGCCCATATCCGATTCACGCATTAGAGCGATCACTGATTGTAAATCATCTCTCTTTTTACCCGTTACTCTTACTTTTTCACCTTGAATGGATGCTTGGACTTTGAGCTTGGCATCTTTAATGGCTTTTACCACTTTCTTGGAGGTTAACGGGTCCAGTCCTTGTTTAAATTGGACATCTTTAAACCAGCGCTTGCCGGAATGTACAGAATCTTTCGCTTCCATCGCTTTGGCATCAACACCTCGTTTCGCGAGGTTGCCACGTAAAATATCCATCATTTGACCCAATTGAAAATCATCTTCTGCAGACAGTTTTACAACTTCATCTTTGAGTTCAAATCCAGCTTCTACATTACGAAAATCAAAACGAGTAGAAAGCTCTCGGTTTGCATTATCGACAGCATTACGAAGTTCAACAGTATCGACTTCTGAAACGATATCAAAAGAAGGCATGGTGTTTCCTTATCTATTGCTTAGTATTTACTTTAAGTTACGGCGGTCAGTGATCGCTTGTGCCAGCATATCCAGCATAGTTGCTGTGTCATCCCATCCTAAGCATGGATCGGTAATCGATTGACCATAGGTGAGGTTCTTTAAGTCATGCATTGGCTGGTTACCTTCGATAATGAAGCTTTCAGCCATAATACCAGCAACGAAATCCTTACCTGTACGTATTTGTGTGCAGATGTCGGCCGTTACATCTATCTGTTTTCTATGCTGCTTTTGGCAATTCGCGTGGCTAAAATCTACGATGAGGCGCGGGGCTAAGCCGAATTCGATCAGTTGCTCGCAGGCTGCAGATACGGAGTCAGCGTCATAGTTTGTCCCTGTATCACCACCGCGTAAAATAACATGGCCAAAGGGGTTACCACTGGTACGATAAACGGTCATACGGCCATTTTTATCCGGTGAGTAAAAATAATGCGATGCTTGGGCCGCTCGAATGGCATCAATAGCAATTTTGATGTTGCCATTCGTGCCATTTTTAAAACCGACAGGGCACGACAGTGCAGACGCCATTTCTCGGTGTATCTGAGATTCCGTAGTACGCGCACCAATAGCTCCCCACGTGATGAGATCTGCGATGTATTGCCCGGTAATCATGTCTAAAAATTCAGTCGCAGTAGCAAGGCCTAGCTTGTTGATATCTAATAATAATTTCCGTGCTTTATTGAGCCCTGTTTCCAGTGCATATGAACCATCCAGATTGGGATCCGTAATCAAACCTTTCCAGCCCACAACGGTGCGTGGTTTCTCGAAATAGGTACGCATGACGATAAACAGTTCATTTTTATATTGGTCTTGGATCGCACTCAAACGTTGAGCGTAATCCATTGCTGCTTCAGTGTCGTGTACTGAACACGGACCGACAATGACTAACAAGCGATCATCGTGACCAGTCAGAATATTTTCAATTTGACGGCGTGAGTTTGCGATGCGCTCTGCTACGTCGTCTGTGATCGGATGCGCATTTCCAAGCTCTGCCGGAGTCGGCATTGGGCCCAAGGCTTGAGTTCTTAATTCATCTGTTTTTAATGGCATGGTAAAGCCTGTAC
>NZ_NDIO01000277.1:0-3341 GCF_002241085.1 Vibrio sp. V03_P4A6T147 | reverse complement strand
TCCATTGATAACTTCGCGACATTCCATCGGTGTAAACTATTAATAATTCAGTCACTTGGGTAAGTATAGAGAAAAATAAGATTTACGAAACCCCAAGCTGCAATTATAACGAAACAACTTGGCATTGCTGGTAAGTGGTGCGTCTCAATAAGAACTGGTAACTTTGTGGTTTTAGGAACGAAACGTATAGAAAACGCCGCGATGAGATAAAAAGCCCCGCCATGCAGGGCTCCACCAGCTTCAGCCATCTGTGGTAATTTGGCTGATCAGCTCTTTTTCTACCTGCTCGGCCATTTCAAGAGCAATTTGGCACGTTCCAGCCGCTTGATGGCCTCCACCACCATATTTGAGCATTAATCCGCCTACATTGGTTTTCGAGCCACGATCAAAAATAGATTTCCCCGTAGCAAACACGATATTTTGCTTCTGAAAGCCCCACATTTTGTGAATCGAGATATTACACTGGGGAAATAAGGCATAAATGATAAACCGATTCCCCGCGTAAATAATTTCTTCGCCCGTCAAATCAAGAATGACAAGGTTTTTATAGACTTTGGCACAACGTTGAATCTGCTGTTTAGATAGAATTTCATGCTCACGGTACAAAGTAACGCGCTCTTGAACGTCCGGCAGAGCAAGAATCTCAGCAATGGAGTGGTTCGCACAGTAGTCGATGAGATCCATCATTAACTGATAATTGGAGATACGAAATTCATGGAAGCGCCCTAAACCTGTTCTTGCATCCATCAGGAAATTCAGTAAATTCCATCCCGCAGAATCAAGCACTTCATCCCGAGTAAACTGCGCGGAGTCACCTTTGTCGACAGCAATCAGCATCTCTTGCCACTGAGAGGGAAACGTATCCAGTCCGCCATAATATTGCCATACTACATGCGCGGCAGACGGCGCGTTTGGATCAATAATATGATTCGGCCTTTCACCTTGATTGCGAATAGTTTCCGATAAGTGATGATCAAAAATTAAGTGAGCATTAGCGACGTAAGGCAGGTTAGTGACAATGTCACGCTCAGTTGTCGTCACCTTCCCATCTTGCATATCCTTTGGGTGAACAAATACGATCTCGTCAATTAGGTTGAGTTTTTTGAGCAACACGGCACAAACCAGCCCATCAAAATCGCTGCGTGTCACTAATCTAAATTTACTTTCAGCTTGTTGATGCTCAGACATAGACAATTTCCTTATTAGCAGTCATATCACTGCTCGGCGTGGGTTTAAGCAGTGTTTTGTATATCAGATCCTGAGTTAACACCTTTTAGGTTTACCAATGCAGGTGGTATGTTTTCATTTTAGACGCCATCGTCTTTTTAACAAACTTAACACAATGGTTTTTAAACATTATTCAACACAGCGCATCATTTTATTGAGCAAATATCGAATAAAGTAATGAGGAATGAAGACTGCTGTTACAACTAGGGAATTGGAGGTAAGAAAAAGCCAGCAACAAGTGCTGGCTGTTAGGTTGAGCTAAGAAGTGAGGTATCTCTATTTACGTTTATCCTGCACGTACTTTCGGCTCACATCAACAAGCGCTACATCTTTAAAGAAACTACGACCAAGTAACAGTGGATAAGTCAGATGTGTACGATCGGCAAGCGTAAATTCGGTTCTCTCTTTGAGATCACCAATTTCAATCCAAGCGACAACGACCGCACGTCTTTGTGTACCCTCTGCACTGGATTGCCGAATTCTGACCCAGCGTTCAACAGGTAAACTTATCTCATCACTTTTGATGTCATCGTGTTCAATCCTGAACTTGACCCAATCATTTCCATCGCGTTCAAAAGCAACAACATCCACGGCACTAATTGAAGAGGTGGCCGCTCCGGTATCGATACGCGCTTTGAAGCTTTCGTTCAAACTCGGCACATAAACCCACTCTTTTTCGCCCAAAATAAGCTTACCATCAGAGGTTTTTTTGGCCTTCACCACAACCACTGGCTCTTTCGAGGGTTTTTCAACCGGTTTTTGTGCCTCAGTATTTTGTTGTTTTGGCTCTTCAACTTTTGGCTTTTGCTCTGGTTGTGTTGAGGTTTGGTTTAGCGTACTACATGCCATCAAACCAATACTCAACATTAAAAGAGCAATAAGTTTCAAGTGTTGTTTCATTGACCCACCTAATCAAACTGATAAATATTTAAGAGACATTCACTATGGCTTGAGCAACATACGGAATATGTTGTTCTGATAAGCCTGCAATGTTAATTCGGCCATCACCTACCCCATAGATTCCATATTGATCACGTAGCTGAGCCATCTGTTCTGGAGTAAAGCCTAGCACAGTAAACATCCCTTTGTGACTTTCGATAAAATCGAATTGTGAAGTATTGTGCTGATTTCTCAAATGATTACACAAGGTTTGACGCAGGTTTAACAAACGCTGTTGCATTTCACTTAACTCTTGCTTCCAAATCGCGGTTAATGCTTGATTTTGTAAAATAGTTTTCACCAGTGCAGCACCATGATCGGGCGGCATAGTATAGGTCGAACGGGCTAACGTTAGTAATTTACCTTTTGCATTCGCTACATCTTGTGTGTTTTTACCGACAACAATCGCGGCGCCAGTTCGTTCTCGGTAGAGACCAAAGTTCTTTGAACAAGAGGTGGTGATCAACATCTCTTCGACGTTGTTTGCCATAAAACGCAGCCCTTTCACATCCTCTTCAAGACCTTCACCAAACCCTTGGTAGGCAACATCAACAAAAGGGATGAAGCCATTTTTCTGCGCAAGACTGGTGATCGCTTGCCATGCGGCGAAATCAATATCCGCGCCAGTTGGGTTATGGCAGCAACCATGGATAAGCACCACATCTTTTGGCCCTGCTTGCGATAAATCATCAAGCATCCGTGCAGTATCGACTTGTTTAGTCTCGCGACAGAAGTAAGAATAATATTTCACTTTTAAACCCGCCGCTTCCATCACAGGTTTATGATTGACGTAACTTGGGTCAGTAATCCACACCGTCGTTTCTGGTTGTGCTACGTGCATTAAGTCACCGAGCATACGCAGCGCACCGCTTGCTCCGGGCGTTTGAATCGCAGCCACACGATCAAGCACTGAAGTGCCAGACAATAATAAGTTCACCATGCTTTGGTTAAACTCTTCACACCCAGCAAGCCCAACATACGATTTAGTGGTTTGTGTGGCAATCACGTGCTCTTGCGCTTTGGCAATGGCGCGCATAATCGGCGTCTCTCCTTGGCTATTACGATAAACGCCAATGCCTAGGTCAACTTTTTCGCTGCGAGGATCGTTGCGGTATGCAACCGATAATGAAAGTATTGGATCGAGTGTTGGTGTTGGTAAATGTGAAAACATGAAG
>NZ_NDIO01000220.1:0-3360 GCF_002241085.1 Vibrio sp. V03_P4A6T147 | reverse complement strand
ATCATCATTCCATTACGATACCAATATTTTTCACCCTTTTTTGCTTCACAGTTATTTATTTGTATAAAACCAAATTGGAGATTTAGGTCAATAACTCTTTTATCTTTATAGTCTGTTACTCTTAGCATTAATTCCCTACTTTTAGCCGAGAGGATTTGATATATATCACCAACTCTCATGCCATTGGTAATATCAAAGTATCTCTCTCCTGATTCGAGATCAACACCAAATATTATACGTTCATCACCCGATGGCAGTATTTCAACATACTGCTCCAATAAGATATGTTCCTCAGAAAAAAAAGACATTATGTTATCTTTTCTATCTATATTGAGCCAACCATTGAAATCACGGGTAATCGTGCGACCAGTGTAGTCAATTTCTAGTTTGACAGTTACCCTATTATTTTGAGCATGAATCAAACCATGGCAAACCCTACACAATAGAACACACTTATCTACTTCATCTAGCTGTTCTTTACTAATACGTTTTCTTATTAAACTATTGTAATTCTTCGCTTTCTTACCAGGATCTATATGGTGAAGTTCAAACATACGGTTAAACGTTCCATATCGCTCAACCATCTCACACACGCTCATTCCACATAGCTTGCAGCTATTACCCTTGTACTCATAAAGCAATGATTTATCGCTCATATTGCTTACCTCCATGTACCCTAACGCCCGCCTAAGGGGCTGGCAACGCATTAACACTAAACTCAAACACAACAACCATAACCACCGCGGCTAAATGGGACTGGAAATGCCACGCGTTGACAGTCCCTCTTGAGGCGTTTGTTAGTTTTTGTGCTGCGACAAGAACTGTTTTAGCATTTCACCCACTAATTCTGGTGACTCTTGGTGAGATGAATGTGCTGTCAATGGGATATTGGCAAAACTACAACCTGCGATTTTCGACTTTAAAGCCACCGCCTCATCCAACGAAAACAAGAAGTCATTATCACCTCGCATTACTAACGTCGGGCAACGAATTTTTTCAACTAACTCGTCTGGATAACCAGATTCTGTTGTATCCAGCCAGACGGCTTTTACCATGTCTACGAGCTTAGGAAAATCTGGTTTAGGGTTTGAGGCCTCATAAAATGCAACATCATCTGCAAACCTTGATACCCAAAATTCAGCCGTCAAACCACTTAACAATTCAATTGATGGGTCATCTGCCTCCAATCGCCACTGCGAACCCAGTGTCACCAAACAAGACACTCTTTCTGGCTCTTGTGCTGCTAGACGATAACCCACGATGCCACCGTCACTGAAACCAAAAATTGAGTATTTCTCAATACCCAAATAACTAAGAATATGCTGGACATCTTGTTGATACTGCATGTAATTAAGCGGCAGTTCACCTAAGAGTG
The DNA here is from genome assembly GCF_002241085.1 of Vibrio sp. V03_P4A6T147. Taxonomy (NCBI): domain Bacteria; kingdom Pseudomonadati; phylum Pseudomonadota; class Gammaproteobacteria; order Vibrionales; family Vibrionaceae; genus Vibrio; species Vibrio sp. V03_P4A6T147. The sequence goes on along the minus strand of NZ_NDIO01000220.1, from coordinate 1,985 downwards.
ATTTTCCGTGACCACGAAAATCTATGCTTATCAACTGATAGTCTGTAGATACATATCTGTGAATTGGCGTTAACTCATTCAGCGAACCAAGCCCGCCATGAAGCATCAATAATGGCTCACCCTCAGGATTGCCGGAAAGTTCGTAATAAATCTCCGAGCCATTGACGCCTATATAACCATTTCTATTTTTCATTTTGTCGACCAACTGTATTTTTATTGATTTGACCGGAAAAAACTAACGCCCAATTAAGGTGTGAAGCACGCGACCACAACACTCAATTTGACCACCGTAATCACTGAACTAAACCCAAACCAAAAATGCCAAGCGTGCTGAATCACTCTTAAATTGTTTGTTAGTTGCGTTCGGTTCAAAAAGTAAGCGCGTTACGGTATGTCAAAAATTAACTGCCAGTCGCACGGACCTCCTGCATTGAATATATTTTCGTCATCAGGATCTTCATCATCATCCCAAGCACCCATAAAGTCTTCCGTTTGCCCTTCCGTCATAAAGCAAACTAAGTTGTACGGACGCCTAATTTTTCTTTTGACATAACTTAGACGCATCGCATCATAACGATCTACAAACTCAAAACCCTCAACCTCAATGCAAATAATTTTATCCATATCACCCCAATTCACTACAAATGCATCATTAGGGGCATTTTTATCAACTGACGACTCCAATAATACCGAATTAAACTGAGCCACTTCGGCTAAAAGAGTGCAGATTGCAACTATGTCATAGTCATCTGATAGATTTTCGTCTCCACTTGCAGGAGCTCGGTAAGAAATAATTTCTCTTTGTGCTTTGAGCAACGAGCACGCTTGCTTTATTTCTTGGGCTTTTTCTTGGTTGAATTTAGCCAACCAATCCATAGCTAAATTGATAGCCTTAGTATGTGATATTTGAATCAGCTTACCATCATCCCATGATAATTCTGGCAAGGTATAAACTATACACCTGAGCAAAGATAAAACCGCATAGTAATGTAAGTAGGGTTTAACAATGCGAAGGTTTTTTTCCTCGGCATATTCAGCATTCATTAGCAAAACTGTCGAGTTCAAAATCATCTTTGTTGCAAAATAACAGCGACAAGTCCATTCCGAGTTTAATTCGCTATTCCAGGTCTTAGTCAATTTCGCATACTTTTGCAAAATATCGCCAGTAACCTTGGCGCATTTCTTATCATTGCAAATTTCTTCTAGTTCACGAAATGCATAGAACCATTCTCTACTGCTAAATGACAACCTAATACCTCTCAATGTCAAAACTAACTGCTAGCAACTAACGCCCAATTAAGGTGTGAAGCACGCGACCACAGCACTAAATTTGAACACCGTAAACACTAAATTAGACCCAAACCAAAAATGCCAAGCGTGCTGAATCACTCTTAAATTGTTTGTTAGCATGTTGTTTCCGCTACAAACTCATTCACTTGAGAGCGTGTAGTGAAACGTACTTTAGTACCGTGAAAATCACTGAACAATTGCTGATGAAACTGTCGTGAACTTTTGGATTCTCGAACCGAGTATTCAGAAGCCCATTTCAATAATTCACGAAAATTATTCTCCGCCTGTTCCTCATTAAGTTGCTTCGAGCTCTCCGAACCACGCGCATAAAGAGAGTTTTTACATTCAGACCATTCCAAATCCAAAAATAACAGCATGTCAGCAGAAAAAATAAGCTGTTCGGCTAAAGCACCAAATACCCCCTCAACTACCCAGTTGCATTGAGACTTTATACTAGCAATTTCATTTTCGATTGCTCCGGTGGAGCGTTTTTGATTATAGCCACCTGGCTCCCATACAATCGAGTCCAAGTTAACTTCTTGCAACTGAAGTTTTCGGGATAACTGTTTCGATAGCCAACTCTTGCCTGAGCCAGAATTACCAATGATGAGAATTTTCTTCATATTACTCCCGCATGCTAACGCCCGCTTAAGGGGCTGACAACGCTACTACCAAGCCTCCGCATAACACCGTAA
>NZ_NDIO01000348.1:0-3366 GCF_002241085.1 Vibrio sp. V03_P4A6T147 | reverse complement strand
TCTTGCACTTAATCACATTTATGAGCATTGGTGCTCCCTCAAAAGGAAAGTGGCTAAATTATGTGTCACGCACTTCTGAAATATTCGTAACCATGACCTAAACTACGAATTATTAAGTAAATCAAGGCAGAGGTCGTTATGTGGCAAACTCTCATTCAGCAGTTATCCGATACGCTCATGTTTGAATTTAACCCTGTTGAAAAAGAAAAAGTCAGCGGTGGTGACATTAGTGATTGCTACATGATCAGCGATGGTGAGCAACGCTATTTTGTTAAAGTGAACACACGAGACTTTTTAGCTAAGTTTGAGATTGAGGGTGAAAACCTACGTTCGCTTCGTGAAACGTCAACAGTACAGGTTCCCGAGCTAGTGATGATTGGAACCAGTAAAAATCATGCTTTCATTGTTCTAAACTATCTACCAACCAAACCCCTAGATAACGCGACGAACAGCTATGAGTTCGGTGTACAACTGGCCAAACTGCATCAATGGGGAGAACAAAAAGAGTATGGGTTTGATGCAGACAATTATATTGGTTCCACTTTGCAGCCAAATCCGTGGGACAAAAAATGGGGTCGTTTTTTTGCGGAACAACGTATCGGCTGGCAATTGCAATTGTTGCGTGAAAAAGGAATTGAGTTGTTCAATATCAGCGAGTTGGTCGACGTTGTCCAATCTCGCTTAGCTAACCATAGCCCTCGCCCATCTCTGCTGCATGGAGATTTGTGGCATGGGAATGTGGCAAACTCGGTATTTGGTCCAATTTGCTACGATCCTGCCTGTTATTGGGGTGATCGTGAATGCGATATCGCAATGACAGAATTATTTGAAGGTTTTCAACCTGAGTTTTACCAAGGCTATGAGAGCATCTTACCTTTGAGTTTGGACTATGTGGAACGTAAGAATATTTATAACCTCTATCATGTCCTCAATCACTACAATCAATTTGGTGGCCACTATCTGGTCGAAGCGGAAAGTTTGATCAAGAAAATCCTCTCCTTTTAACGGTGTAAACAACCGAGCTGTATAGACAACAAATGAGCCTTAATAAATGGCTCTTTTGTTGTTTTATGGGCCAATTCAAAGTTTGAACTTAATTTGCCGCTTAAAGGAACTTAGCGACTTAGTATTAAGGTATCTCCAAGGATGTAAGGAAAGAGATATGAAAAATTATACGGAAAGAATGGTCAACTGCCCTCACTGCGGTCATTCCATTAGGATAACCCTAGATGCATCAAATGGTAGCCAAGAGTTTTATGACGATTGCCCCGCCTGTTGCCATGCGATTCATCTCAATATGATGGTCGATGAACGTTTAGACAAAATAGAGTTGTTTGTTGATGCCGATGATGAACAAATCTTTTAAAAAGTGAGCGCTTGGCAAGCGCTCTTCTTAATGGTTACGTGCAACACGCCAAGCCCCCCTATCTAGCCTAATCAAGCTTTGTCTGAAATAGATTTCACCGCATATAGCGCGACGAGCAACCTTCCAAATAAACATTAGGTAATTTCATCAGTTTTTCATGGAGCTTAGTGTGACATTTCTTTATCATCCATGCCTACGCGATAAGTTGATTATTGGTCGCGATTTTTGCTTGTCCTTCCTCTGGAGATATTTGTGCATCGTTATAAACAAGAAGCTTCAAATTTAATCAAATTGGCAACACCTGTGTTGATTGCCTCTATTGCTCAAACTGGAATGGGCTTTGTAGATACCGTCATGGCAGGTGGTGTGAGTGCGATTGATATGGCTGCGGTATCGATCGCAGCGAGTATTTGGCTACCTTCGATTCTGTTTGGTGTTGGGTTGTTAATGGCGTTGGTTCCTGTGGTAGCGCAACTCAACGGATCAGGGCGGCAAAAGAAAATTCCTTTTGAAATACAGCAAGGCGCAGCGCTAGCGTTGTTTGTCTCTATTCCCATTATTGGTGTTCTTTTTCAAACTCAATGGATTTTGGGGTGGATGGATATTGAGCCGTTGATGGCTGAAAAAACTAACGGGTACATGTACGCCGTGATGTTTGCCGTACCTTCTTATTTACTATTTCAAGCATTGCGCAGTTTCACGGATGGTATCTCACTGACGAAACCCGCTATGGTGATCGGTTTCGCGGGCTTATTAGTTAACATTCCACTTAACTGGATTTTCGTATACGGAAAATTTGGCGCACCAGAGCTAGGCGGTGTGGGTTGTGGTGTGGCGACGGCAATTGTCTATTGGTTGATGTTTTTTATGCTGCTGTTTTATGTCGTCACTTCTAAACGCATGGCGCACATTAATATCTTTGGTGAATTCCATAAACCACAATTGAAGGCGCAAATTCGCTTATTTAAGCTTGGTTTTCCTGTGGCGGCAGCGATATTTTTTGAAGTTACTCTATTTGCTGTGGTCGCATTGTTGGTCGCTCCACTCGGTTCATTGGTGGTGGCGGCTCACCAAGTCGCTTTGAATTTCTCATCATTAATTTTTATGTTACCGATGAGTATCGGCGCTGCAGTGAGCATCCGTGTTGGCCATAAGCTGGGCGAAAAAAATATTGAAGGGGCAACCATCGCTTCGCAGGTTGGCTTGTTAGTCGGTTTATCTACTGCAATTATCACAGCGACGTTAACGGTCCTATTTCGTGAATATGTGGCTTTGCTTTATACGGAAAACCAAGCCGTTGTAGCCATGGCGATGCAGTTGCTTATTTTTGCGGCTATTTATCAATGTATGGATGCGATTCAAGTCGTTGCAGCAGGAGCGCTACGTGGTTATAAAGACATGACGGCTATTTTTAATCGTACCTTTATCGCTTATTGGATGATTGGCTTGCCAACCGGCTATGTATTAGCAATGACAGATTTCATTGTCGAACCTATGGGTGCCAGTGGGTTCTGGATAGGATTTATCGTTGGCTTATCCTCTGCTGCTTTAATGCTGGGTATCCGCTTACACTGGATGCATCAACAAGCCGATAGCGTGCAACTCGATTTTGCATCGAAATAACGGCTTGATTCTCTGAATTTCAACGTGGCGAAAAGGCGTTGCGATGAAATAATAAGGTCAGACATTGTCTGGCCTTATTTATATTGCTGGCCTTTCTCTCATAAAACGTGCAAATCTTGGTTTTCCTTCTGCAGTGAGATCATTAAAACGAAAAGTAATAATGGATCCGATCTTTGGCGGATTATTTCTGATCTCATCAGAAAAACCGCTGCCGATATAGAACTCAACACCGTTTTCTAAGCGCACTAGCACTGATCCCATCATACCTTGGTACTTGCCAGACCCCAGTTTATAACCAATGACCGTAGCTTCAGCATCTTGGTGTTTTTTAAGCTTAAGTAAATCGTTACTGCGGCCGGCTTGGTAATGGGCATTAA
>NZ_NDIO01000420.1:0-3370 GCF_002241085.1 Vibrio sp. V03_P4A6T147 | reverse complement strand
AATCAATATACAAAACCCAGATGTTATCTGTGTGTCTTGCGTTTGCTAGCACTCTTTCTACTGATTGTTGAAAGTGGTGGCGATTGGCAAGTTTTGTTAAGTGGTCGTATTCTGCAAGTGCTTTTGTTTTCTTATATGTGGTATCAAGCTCCTGATACATATCGTAAAAACGAGAGGATAGCCGGCCAATTTCATCGTTACTCTTAAGAGTTTCGATATTGTCACGCTGCTTATTCTCTACTTCTTTCAATTGTTGATCTAATTGGGATATGGGCTTGATTACATGCCGGTATAATAAATACAAAAGCAGCAACACAGTCACTAGAGTCGATATTCCAAACGACAACGCTAACCGTTTTTTAATGGCATAAAGTTTGTCGTTAATTAGATACTGTGCAGGATCAAGCGTGGCATAAAGATCTGATTTTAATTCAACAGTTTGCGTTAATCCTACCTTTTTAATATCCGCTGCGTCAGTGAAAAAAATGGTACTTCGGTTATCAAATTCTATTTTCTTCATCAGTCGATTAAAGGGTTCTAGTACGACGAAAACAACAACAAAGAAAATTTTATCGCGGTTATAGCTAAGCGGTGTCGTAAGTGTTTGAGTATCTAAAACATCATACCGAACTAGAATACCTTCACCGCTGGAATTTGTCGTATAGTCAACATAAGAGGTTTTCTGTGTGCTATCGAAAGTGTTTTGTATGTGGTTGAGAATTTTTGTATCGATTTTGGCGAAGGGGTCACCACTATTTTCGGCATAATAAAGAACATTTTTGCTGCCATCCAAAATAGATAACGCAATAAAATTATTCTCTTGTGATTGGAGAATCTCCAATGTTTGCTGAAAGTTATCAACCAGTTCTAACTCTCGATAAGGGTTGCGCTCATGTGCAACGTAGTGACGAATGATATCGCTTTTCGTTAGGGTGTAAGCGTAGCTATTCACCAGGTATTGGGTCTGACGAAAGTGACCCGCGAGTTTTTCCATACTCAGTTGAAGATAGCTTTCTTCTCTTTTCAGCAAAGCATCTTTTTGATTGGAGTAGATAATGTAACTAGATGCCACTGCACTGAGAAGAATAACCGGTGTTATCAGCAACAGAATTCTATTGTTGAGCTTCATGTTGTTCCAAAATACTGTTAATGATTTTTGCTCTCAAACTAATATCGGCAGGGAGCAATTCGCTATCAATAATGCCTTGTTCTAACAAAGCTGGGTTTGGAAATAATGATGCATCATTTCGGTAACTATCTGGCATTAAATTTAGGGCACTTAAGTTTGGTGTCGCAGCTTTAATATCTTTTGCATTTATTGCGGCAACTTCTGGGCTCAATAAGTGGTTTATAAACTCTTTTGCATGCTCTTTATTTTTTGAATTGCTGTTGATGGCTAAACAATCCACCCAAATATAGGGTCGGCCTTGCGGGGTGACAAAATCCCAATCATTGCTGCCAAAATACTTATTCAATGAAAATTGGTCACCGCTATATGCGAGTGCCATATCTAAGCCATCACTGTCAGGATGGCTTCGGACGTAACTCAATATATATTCATAGGTTAAGATATTGCGATTCACGGATAGCATCTTTTGATAAGCCTGTTTCAGTGAATTATCGTTATTTGTAATTGGCGATTGTTGTTGGGCATACAATGCTGGCAACAGGGTTTCAACTGTATCGTGAAGCATCCCCACATGGCCTTGGAGTGCTGGTGGCATGTCGATGAGATCAGCCCAGTTTTTGGGTTTGGCTGGAAATTTACTTTTTTTGTAGACGATGCCTACGGTTCCCCAAAAGTAAGGAATAGCGTGGCTACCGCACGCTTGATTCCATTTCGTATCATTATGCTTTCTATTCGGTAGAGCACTAAGATCTTCAAAGGTGTTGAGCCGAGAGTAGATAAGAGCTGATACGTTATCTAACACTACAATATCAAAAGGTAGCTGGACACTTTTGACCATCAATAGACTGCGTTCATCGTCATTATCAAAATGATATAGATTAATATCGATGCCGCTGCTTTGCCGCCATTGATCAACGATTTGCGGTGACATAGTGTCTTCCCACAAATAAATATTGAGCTCTGAGCTTCGAATGTGCGCTGAAATGCCTAGTAGAAATAGCATTAAAGCCAAAGGATGGATTTTCATCATGATATAAGTAGATGAACCTTATTTATTGGAAAAGGGCATCGTTCACAATGAAAGTGTCACAGATATCTTATGACGTGCGGAATATATTCCGTGAATTCAAAGTAGGCTGACAGCCCAAAACATAGTGATTAATTATGTGTGAAATGATTGGGCATTATATGAACTATGTTGATGGCTGTCAGCTGACTTCTGTCAAATATTTGACTTAAATGTGATTATTGAAGTTTTACTTGGGTCGGTTTAACATTTTCGCTTGGGTAGCAACCTAATACTTTTAAATGCTTAGTGATTTTTGTTAGCTCATTCAATGCTTGCTGCATTTCAATGGAATCAAGATGTGATTCAAGATCAACATAGAACATTTCTTCCCAAGGATTACCCATAATAGGTCTCGATTCCAATTTGGTCATATTGATACCGTAGCGTTGTAGCACTAACAAGCTTTCAACAAGTGAACCAGCTTGTTGCGATGTCGACATGATTAATGTCGTCTTCGCTGGAATTTGAGTAGAGACTTCCACGGGTTTTCGCGCAACAACAATAAAGCGAGTCTGGTTTTCTGTTTGATTGGCGATATTAGATTTGATCGATTGTAAGCCGTACAGTTTACCGCTGGAGGCATTGCCAATTGCGGCAACATCGTTTCGATTAAGCTGCTGTACTTTTTGCATCGCATCAGCGGTGCTAGCACAGGTTTCAAGTGTAACGCCTTTTAGGCGGCTTAAAAATTCGCTGCACTGCTGGTGGGGCTGTGGGTGTGAATAAAGAATTTTGAGCTCTTCCAAACGTAATTCAGAGGTGGCGACCAAGCAGTGCTCAATCGGTAAAGTGAGCTCACCGACAATGTACAAGGTAGTATGTTGCAGCAAATCATACACTTCGTTAATTGAACCTGAACTGGTATTTTCAATCGGCAATACCCCATAGTCAGCATGACCTGATTCAACTGTTTTAGTGACTTCTTTAAACTGATCGCAATTGAGTTCGATCAACTCTGTATTTTTACGACTGAAGTACTCACGGGTTGCAAGATGGGAGTAAGAACCTTTAGCACCTAAAAAAGCAACCCTTGCCAGCGGTTTACGGCTCAGTTGCGGATTGGCTAGATTCTGCAAGTATGCTTGCTGTAGCAAGACGGAGTCTTCAATGATGGTATGAAATAGTTTAGTAATATACTGAGCATCTAAATTGTATTTTTCTTTACCAGTGTT
>NZ_NDIO01000242.1:0-3384 GCF_002241085.1 Vibrio sp. V03_P4A6T147 | reverse complement strand
TATCTGAATAGGGTGAAATGGGATCACCTTCTAATCCTAAAGCCAAAATCGGAACTTTAGTTCGCCTACTGGTTAAAAAACCTTGCACTTTCAGTGACCACGCTCGCATCAACCCAGCAAGGCTATTAATATCCACCACGTCTTTACCTAAACGAGACGCCAGCACATCAATATACATTTTGGGCATTTTTTTCAATTTTTCTGGCGAAGCTAAAATATCGTGGATAGGTGCGCCTAATGAAACACAAGCCTTGATTTTATCTTGCTCTAGAAAAGAGAGCCTGATCATGGAGTTACCACCAAATCGAAATCCAACAAGCCCCACTTTTCGATGATCAACCCAAGGCAAGCTTTCCAGTTCATTGAGTACGGCTTGATGCAGACATGAAGAATCTTCAGTTAAAGGCCAATGGGAGCTATGACCTACGGAGGGCATATCAATAGTTAACATCGCAATATCTCTAGGCGCGAGATAATCTCTAAACAAACGCCACATATCCGTCTGCAAACTGTCTAAACCGGCGCTAACCAAAACGACCGGATGAGGCCTATCGGTATTGGGCAAATGCAAATTAGCGACTATTTTTTTGTTCTTATAGGGTACTTCAATCTGCTTAATCACATAACGAGTCAATTTGGCCGCTTCGTTATAAGCGCTGTTTGACAGTATCTGTGCCTGTAAGGATAAATTATCATTTTTTAGATGCGGATAACCAGCAATGCTAAAGCAGAGCGACGCGGAAAAAAGTTCATTGGCCGCCTCTTCGTCTTGCTTGTCATTAGCGCGCTTTTGGTGACGCATACCCAGCTTAGTCCACTCGTATGCCCAGTTACCACTGTGATAGCCCATAACCGTATCTAACCAATCCGCTTCGGTTCGCGAATGTTTCGAAGAGGCAATGCGGGCGAGAACTTCTTCTTGCTCTACAGGATCAACACCTTGCCATATCCACTGTAACCGCCTGAGATTTCGATACCAAACGTACCCTTCTTGTTGTTTTTTAAGATCCAAAATTTCTTGGCTACTTGGCATATAGCGAATTAATGCCGAGGTTTCTTGAGCTTGCTTGTGTTTCTGGAACAAGGTTTCAGAAAGATTTTGGCTGTTAGATTCAGACATAAGTCGATTCAATTGAGAGCGGTGCTCTAATAGTAATAAAAAAAATGGCCCGATAAAGGGCCATTTTCAAATAAACGCAAAGAAAAACATTACTTTTGTTTACGGTTAATCGGTTCTGCGTATTGAATCGTCATATCCCATGGCTGCTCAATCCACGTATCTTGAGCAATATCCACAACATAATCATCTAACAAGCTTACGCCAGAAGGCTTCGCACACACCGCAATCAATTTCGCTTTAGGATACATTTCACGTAGCTTACGTGCGGTATCACCACTATCGACCAAATCTTCAACAATTAAGAAACCTTCGCCGTCACCTTCAGGTGCTTTGATCACTGTCATGTCACGCTGGTGATCATGATCGTAACTTGAAATGCAAATCGTATCGACATGGCGAATACCTAATTCACGCGCCAATATGGCACCAGGAACCAGACCACCACGGCTCACCGCCCAAATACCTTTCCATTGCTCTGCAGGCATCTGTTTTTCTGCCAATTGACGACAGTAAGTCTGCATGTTGTCCCAAGTGATAACGAATTTATTGCTCATTGTTGTAAACCTAATTATTTAAATAATCTGTGTCGTTCATTACATTGCAGAGGCGATATACTTAAAGATGAAGATGGCTGACATCACCCACACACTCATCGATACACTGCGCCCTTTGCCACTAAATAGTTTGATAGCCGCATAAGCAATGAAACCAAGAGAAATACCTTCTGCGATAGAGAATGTCAGCGGCATTAATAAACAGGTAACGACGACAGGAGCCGCTTCTGTTAAATCGCGCCAATCAATACTGACCAAACCAGAAAGCATCAAAATTGCCACGTAAAATAATGTACCAGACGTAGCGTACGCAGGGATCATTCCAGCTAATGGCGAGAAGAATAATGCAAGTAAGAACAAAATGCCAACAACGACTGCAGTCAGCCCTGTGCGCCCGCCAGCAGCAACACCCGCCACACTTTCAATGTAAGAGGTTGTGTTTGATGTACCTAGCAGGGCACCGACTGACGTAGCGGTAGAATCGGCAAGCAATGCTTTATTTAGACGTGGAATTTTACCATCTTTACCAATCAAATCTGCTTTTTGCGCCACGCCAACTAAGGTGCCAGCCGTGTCAAATAGATCGACAAACAGAAACGCAAACACCACTGAGATCATACCCACTTCAAAAACGGCGGAGAAATCAAGCTGCAAAAAAGTTGGCGCAATACTTGGTGGTGCCGACATAATGCCATGCCACTGAACGTCACCAAACACTAAACCAAGGCCAGTAACCGCAAGAATCGCGATCATTACAGCACCCTTTAAACCACGATGAACCAAAGCAATCGTCAGGAAGAAACCTATCGCACCGAGTACAGCAGGAAGAGAAGTAATTGCGCCGACAGAAACCAAAGTTGCAGGGTTATCAACCACAATGCCTGCATTTTTCAGGGCAATAAAGGCAAGAAAAAGTCCAATACCGGCCGAGATCCCCGTTCGTAATGACATCGGAATCGAACCGATGATCCACTCACGGATTTTAAAGATACTAAGAAAAATGAACAGCACACCAGAAACGAATACCGCCGCCAGCGCAACTTGCCATGTATATCCCATGCCGAGCACAACGGCGTAAGTAAAAAATGCGTTTAACCCCATACCCGGAGCCTGTGCGATTGGGTAGTTGGCAACAAAGCCCATGATGAAACAGCCAATAGCCGCCGCAAGACACGTAGCAACAAATACTGCACCACGGTCCATGCCGGCATCCGCTAAGATCGCAGGGTTAACAAAGATAATGTATGCCATCGTGAGAAATGTCGTTATTCCTGCGATAACCTCAGTGCGCACGTTTGTGCCATATTCACTAAGTTTAAATAGCCTTTCGAGCATGATCGAGTCCTATAAGGGTAAAAAGTAAACGGTTGCGTAATCGATTGGCTGTGGATTATAGAGAGATCAGATCACAAATTCCAGATAGAATTAAGGCTGTAATATGCTTTTATTAATGGCTTATGAACCTAGTCGCGCTTCATTTCTTCAAAAAGAAAAAGCGGATTTCCATATCGTATTGCCATTGAGCCGTAAAGGAAGTGCTGAACATTGAGATAAAAAAACGCCACCTCATCTGAGGTGGCGGCGAATCATTTTAGCCAAACTGACTACAAAAAAATTCCAATATCTAGGGGGTGAACATACAGTTCAAATAACATGCTTAAAGTCTTAATAACCAAAGCTTGTTGGGTAAGCAAAGTTGCCAGTGTAAAC
>NZ_NDIO01000284.1:0-3394 GCF_002241085.1 Vibrio sp. V03_P4A6T147 | reverse complement strand
TAATAAATATTTTTAGCAAACAATCAAATTGTTCAAAGATAAAGCGCCGTTGTCTGTTTTGTGATCAATGTAAGTATCCTAGTAACAGTGTCTCGTCACTAATTAGGTAAGTTATCATAGTCGCTGAAATGGGTGTGCTTTAAAAATAGGCAGTAAAAAAGCGCCGTGTTGGCGCTTTTTCATGTATAGCTATTGATGCCTAATGTGACAGTGACTGTCGATCTCGAAATGCTTGCTCTGCAATATTAAACTGCCTGACATCCATGCGCGCAAACTCATTGCAACTTTCACATGAGTGGTGCGATTTCCCATCAATATATTCGTGTTTTATTAATAGCTTTGGTTGTTTACACCAATCGCAAATACCTTCAATCGTAAACATGTTTTCTCCCCACCTAGAAGATTTAGGTGTAATTTTCGCGGCGCATTATCCCATATAAAAGAGAATTAAGTTAACTATTTGTTACTTTAAGTGAGATGGAGATCGATTGCGTTGTCTATCTTTAGCGAGTGTTTTAATCGCGAGCGGTAATATTTCGCATTAAAAATAACATTTACTTAACGTGAGGCAGGATGATTTTTAACGCACCATTGAGTCGTTTCATTTCTTCTTGTGAGCCTTGAAGATCTGGGTGGTATATTTTGCACAGTTGCTTGTAGCGAAGCTTGATGCTTTTTTCATCGGGAAGTTCACTGGGTTTAAAGCCAAATAATGCACAGGCTAATAGTAATTTTTGATCCTGAGATTGAGCCACATGATTGTTTTGCAGTCTTTTGATCTCTTTGAATAAGCTTTCAAGCTGCCTTTTTTGCTGTTTGATCATAAAGGCCTGCGATTCGATTTCTTGCTGGTGTTGACTATTTTTATCGTGTTGTTGAGTCTTACGTTTTCGGCTCCAGAAGCGGAAAAGATAGATAAGCATCAAAAGGAGTAACATCAGCAACAACAGAGATAAGTAATCCGTCATGATAGAGCTTGTCGAGTTGCGATCAACGGGTGCAGTGCTGACCACCATGTCAGCTTCATCGCTGCTGTCAAAAGCGCTGTCTAATTGGCTGATGGAGGAGACTTGTTTTGCACGTTGTTGATTGAATTTTTCTTGCAATACACGGGCATAACCCTCTTCGGCTTGGCTACTCTTACTTGCCGCAATGCGATACCACATTTCTGACAATTCTAACGCTGAGGGTGGCGAAGGGAGTGTTTCGTAAGTTCTAGCGAGTTGTAATTGAGCATTCACATCGCCGCTAGTGGCTAAGTCTGTCAGCCAAAATAGAGCTTGAGGGATGTCTTTTGGGGTTCCTTGTCCCTTTAAATAGAGATTGGCTAGCCTAGATTTGGCTAAGGGGTGTCCATTCTGCGCCGCTTGCTGAAACCAATAAAACGCATTGTTTAGGTTAACAGCAACTTTGTCCCCTTGCTGATAAGCCAGCGCCAATTGATATTGTGCATTTGAGTTTTGTTGCTGAGCTTGGGCAGTTAGCTCAGCAACAGGAGAAGCCAGTACTAATGAGGAGAAAAACAGGCACAAACTAAGGACAACTCTCAAATTTTCACCATGTTTTGTGGGGCTAATTTCTGTTCAAATAGTAGCGCATTTCTATCGAATGCACAGAGCAGAATAGCGCATTAATGGTTATCTAAGACGTTTTGGAGCAGGTGCGCCATCAATCGGTCGGTTTACAGATACTTTACGGCCTTTTTTTAACCCAGTTTCGTAATCCGCGGTAATATTTTTCATAGCATCACGCAGCTGCTGCTTGAATGTCTCACGGTCAATATTTTGAAACTCTTTATCAATGTAATTATTGATTTTGTTATTGGATTCATCATCGGCGGTGATCACTGGAAGCTTTTCTAATGCCCCTTCAATCCAACCCGAAACGAATGAATTGACGCGCCGTGTGACTTCCATGCTGGAAGTGCCACTGCCCGCGAAACTATTTCGAAATTGGCCTGTGTGCTCGTTCATTTCTCGGTAAATGATATCAAAAGCGAATGCGGCAAAAATAGCGCGATCGGCCTCACCAATAAACTCAACACGTTTGAGTCCTTTATGATTGAGTAGCACCGCTTCTACACCAAACTTAGTATTGATACCGCGGATCACTCGCAGTAGTGATGAGGTGATCGATGCGGGTAGTAAATGGGTTGATTGGGTTTTGCCCATCTTGATAAATTCGATGTCATCTTTATCAAGCCCATACTTCAGCATCAGGCTATGCGCCATCTTGATGGCATTGGCCGCTTCATTCACATTCGCGGAATTACCAAGTTCAAGACATTTAGCGATCTTCTTTAGAGCTTTCTGTTTATCCATTAATTCGCAAATACAATTCTACAACTTCAGAAAAGTCCGACATTTTAGCGGTTTTATGCTGGAAGTGAAAGCGAAGTGGAGAATCGCTGCCCAAAATCAGGCAGCGAGTCGAGAGGAGGTTGGTGGTTTAAATACCAAGTTCATCCAATAGGTCTGTAGTCAAATCATCATCACTGTTGTTTTGCTTGTCGTTTTTTGCTTTGGCAGACAGTTTTTGCTGAGTCGCTTCTAAAATTGAATCAGGGCTTTCATCTTCTTGAACTTCAAACTCTTCAAGTTGGATGAATTCGGTTTTATCCATTGCCAGTTCAAGATAGAAAATATTATTACTTTCTGTCGAGAAGGTAACTCGGCGTGCTTGTGGACGATCTAAATTAGTATCCACCGACAAAATTACCTGTTTGTTGAGTGACAGCATCTTCGGTTGGTTTTGGGTAATGTTGGTTTGCAGTTCTTTGCGGATTTTATTTGTGAAGTCGCCTACGAGTTGATTCATCAATTCGCCCAGTACATCGCCCACCTCGTCAGAAGTGTGCAGCACGGCCAGCTCTTCTTCTGGCATTCCCATGTTGCGCATATAACTGGTGTAAATTTCCAGCGCAGCCTTGGCCGTAAAGTTAATAACAACGAGCCCAGAGAAGCCACCATCAAACAAAACGAAACAGCCGAAATCTGGCTTTAGTGACGTTTTGTTGATTTTTTGTACCATCGCTGAGTAAGCAATGTTGGTCGCCGTTGCAGAACTGAGCACTCCTGACACTGATTGACAAAGCTTAAGCAAAATATCTTCAGTGGTAACAATCTTGTTTTTTTTCATTCTGATATCCGTAATGTGCATTGCAGTTTAAAAGCGGTATTTAACTCTCTATATCAATATATAAAGCATAAAGCGTTAATTAACTATATATAGCTAAAATGTTGTGTACAGGAAAAATGTCGTACTGATGACTTTTTAGAGAGATTCATTCTTGCATTGAGATTCTGATTTGATCACCTTTTTAAATGTTGTAAAGTGACGAAATTCAAAGATTAATATCAAAATAACCATTAACCCACAGCTGATTGGATCAGCG
>NZ_NDIO01000225.1:0-3400 GCF_002241085.1 Vibrio sp. V03_P4A6T147 | reverse complement strand
ATTCAATAGTGGTTAAGTATATGAATAAACTTGGATGACGACACGATAAAACTAATCTGACCGTTTTATGAATGAAGAGTGAGCCTTGTCTTAGGCATACATAGTTTTGTGCTGCGATGGCTTGTGTTTCAAGATTGGTTGTATGAGAAAGCGCTGCAAGGTTGAACTTGATTAAGTAAAAATGAGGAGCCGTTGTGCTCCTCATTTGGGAATGATTACTTGGTCAGTAGGTAATTGACCAGTTCGAAGTATTCATTGGTCGATTTAACACCTTGTCCCTGCACCAAATAATGATTGTTAACCACGACAGCAGGCACACCTGAAAGGCCGCTTTCTTGGAACTGTTTGTCAAAGCGGCGCACCATTGAATCGACGGCAAAACCATTAAAGGCGGCATCAAATTTTGCCGCATCAATACCTTCGTCTAGGAAGATTTGACGTAGATCCGCATCATCTCTTGGTGGTTTACGCATCGTGTGGATGCGGTTAAACATCACGGGCACCATTTTGTCTTCAACTTTGAGGGCAAGCATGGTGGCGTAAGCTTTACTCATTGATTTACCCATAGAGCCACCCATAAAAGAAACATGGTTTTTCTGCAGAGTAACCCCTTGTGGGAGCTGCTTTTTCAGTTGGGCGATGATCGGCTCAAAGGTATTGCAGTGTGGGCAGTAAAAGGAGAAAAACTCCGTCACGGTTGGATTTTTAGAGGGTTCAAGATCAAGCACTTTATAATGCTCACCTTCTTTAAATTGGGCTGCATGAGCCGATAAGCTCAGCAGTAAGGTTGCAACCAGTGCAAAAAGCTTCTTCATTGTGTACTCCATTTATTGCTTCAAGGTGACTTACCATTGTGGCATTAGTGAGAGCGTAGGCTCGTCTAATGCTGCTATTTGTTCTTTAAACGCAAGCACTTGGCTTTCCCAATATTTAGGGTCATTAAACCAAGGGAAGGCGAGTGGAAAAGCAGGGTCTTGCCATCGTTTGGCCAACCATGCCATGTAATGCACCATTCGTAGACCGCGTAACGGTTCAATTAGTTTCAATTCGGCTGGATTAAAATCGTGAAACTCTTGATACGACTCTAAGATAATGTCCAACTGCATTCGCTTATCTTGCAATTCGCCATTGAGTAGCATCCACAAATCCTGTACTGCTGGTCCATTGCGAGCATCGTCTAAATCGACAAACATGGGCCCATCTCGCCACAAAATATTGCCTGGATGGCAATCACCATGCAAGCGGATGGCCGCGGATTTTGCTGGCCATTGCTGTTCAATTTTGTTGATCAATAACGATAAGTCACTGAAAAAGGTATTTTGCAAGTGCTGAGGTATAAAGGACGCATTTTCCAATAGCTGTTTGGGTTGATAAAGATACTCATCTAAGCTGATGGTCGGGCGATGAACAAATGTACGAGTGGCACTGATGTGATGAATGCGTCCAAGAAATCGGCCCACGCCTTCTAATTGGTCCATATTGTCCACTTCAAACTGCCGCCCACCCACACTGTTAAACAGCGCGAAATGATAGCCCTGATAGTGATGTAAGGTTGCACCGTTGATGAGCAATGGCTCAGCAATCGGAATTTCCGCCGCGTAAAGCTCGCGTGTGAAATCGTGCTCCTCTTGAATTTGCTCAACACTCCAGCGCTGAGGTCGATAGAATTTCACCACATAGCGTTGGCGTTCTTCATCGATGAATTGATAAACGCGGTTTTCGTAACTGTTGAGTGCCAGAAATCCTGATTCAGCACGAATGCCGATGCTTTCTAAGGCATACCACATGGTATCAGGGGTGAGTGCATCAAAATGGAAAGAAGCTTTGGTCATGATTAAAAAGGGCTCATTACTGAGCCCTTTTCCATTCGTTACGAAGTTAGAGTTTATTAATAAACCGGCTCTCAACTTCTATCGTGAATTGGTTACTGTCCGTGAGTATAAACTGAATCGTCGCTATAGGAGAGCTGAGTTTGTCAGGAGCAACGCCAAGGCTGGTTGGTAGGTTCAATACCTCTCCTGGTTTGACTTGAATGGTTTGTTTACCATACCAAGAGACGTCCGATAGCCCTTTCACGTCAAGCTTATACTCTTGCGTTTGCTGAGTTTTGTTGATGACTTTCAAGGTGTAAGTGTTCTCAATTTCACCATTGCTGTTGGTTTTAAATAGCTGGTTTCTATCACGCAATACACTTAAGCCGACCGGATCAACGCTGGCTACTTGAGCGATGAATAAACCAAACATCACCAGCAGTACCGTGCCATAACCGAGCAATTTAGGCCTGAGTATTTTGGTGTGGTGGCCGGAGAGGCGGTGCTCCGTGGTATAGCTGATGAGCCCTTTTTCATAGCCCATACGTTCCATCGTGGTATCGCACGCATCAATACAAGCGCCGCAGTTAATGCATTCGTACTGCAAGCCATCACGAATATCGATGCCAGTCGGACACACTTGTACGCACAAATCACAATCAATGCAGTCACCTAAACCGAGTGCTTTGTGATCGGCTTTACGAGCGCGTGGCCCACGAGTTTCACCGCGTTTGCTGTCATAGCCAACAATAAAGGTATCTTTGTCAAACATCGCAGACTGAAAGCGAGCATAAGGACACATATGGATGCAGACGATCGAACGCATCCAGCCTGCATTTCCGTAAGTACAAAGGGTGAAAAAGAGTACCCAGAAGACGGGCCAGAAACTTTCATCGAGTGTGAAAAAGTTCACCACGAGTTCGCGTACCGGGACGAAATAGCCGACAAAAGTAAAACCAGTACCGAGTGCAATCGCCAGCCAAGCAATGTGTTTGATGGCTTTTCTTATAGCAAGATTAGCTGTGAGTTTTCCTGAGTCCTGCTTGCGGCGTTTATTGGCGGCGCCTTCGAGTTTTTCTTCAAACCAAATGTAGATAAATGTCCACACAGTTTGCGGGCACAGATAGCCACACCAGACACGGCCAAGAAAAGTGGTAATAAAAAACAGGCCGAATGCCGCAATCATAAACAACAGGGCAAGTAGAGTTAGGTCTTGTGGGTAAAGTGTGGTGCCGAAAAAGTTAAATTGCTGGTGGCCGATGTCGAGCAAAATCGCTTGGCGATCACCATAAGAGATCCACGGTACTAAAGTAAAAAGCAGCAGTAAAAACCAGCCACCATAGCGGCGGAGTTGTTGATAAGTACCTTTACTTTCGCGCACATAAATACGGTTGCTAGGGTTAAAACGGTCACCGTTACCTTTGTGAGTTTTGGGGTTGAATATTTTAGGAGTCACATCCTTTATATCGATTTTGTCCTGACTCATGAAATGATCCTTGTTGGGCTGTAAGGTGTGATTTCTTTTAGTTCACACTCTGCGACATTGCTGTTTTCTCTTTGGGTATAATACCAAGATGAGAAATTATCAT
>NZ_NDIO01000143.1:0-17658 GCF_002241085.1 Vibrio sp. V03_P4A6T147 | reverse complement strand
ATGTGGTCAGTGTCAGCTAGCAAAGAGTATTAAATCACCCAATTCTGTTTATTTGGCTTTTATGTTTACCATATCTGTTGACCATTCGTTAAAAGGGATGGCTTTACTAAACAGAAAGCCTTGTCCCTGAGTGCAGTTAAGCATGGTTAGGAGATGGACTTGCTCTTTGGTTTCAATACCTTCTGCCACAATTTCGACATTAAACCCACGAGTCATGTTGATGATTGCCGCAACGACTGAGCTACTGAGATTTGTCTGTTCGAGCTGCGATACAAACGCCCTGTCTATTTTTAAACAATCGAATGGAAGTTGATGCAAATAAGAAAGGGAGCTGTATCCGGTACCAAAATCATCTATCGCGATATGGATGCCCAGCTCTTTGAGTTTGTTCATGTTTGCTAAAATAACTGGGTCGTTATCAACAATTCTTGATTCTGTGATCTCTAAAGCGAGGTTATTGGGTTCAAGCCCCGTTCTTTCCAAAGTCGCTTTGAGTTCATGAACAAACTGAGGTTGAGATAGCTGGTTCACTGAGAGGTTGACGTGCATTTTAAACGTCGATCCCCATTTACCCATCTTGATGCCTTGCATCGTGTCAAAACACGCTTGATACAAGATTTGCTCACCAATCAGGCCAATAAAGCCGCTTTCTTCAGCGATAGGAATGAATTCCAAGGGGGGAATGATATCACCGCTTGGTGTCACCCAGCGTGCCAAGGCTTCAGCTCCGATGATATCTCCCGTTGATAAGTTTACAATTGGTTGATAATACGGAATATATTCTTTGTTCTCTATGGCAAGCTTAATTTGAGTGAGCATTTGCGTACGTTTACGAGAAACATCGTCCATCTCTGGAGAGTAATAGCAGATCCTTGAGCGCTCTTGCTTGGCGTGGCTGAGTGCGATGCTACCATTACGTAACCATAGCGCCATAGTATGGAGTGTGTCATTAGGGAGTACGATGCCAATGGAGGCATTGACGACCACTTTTTCACTATGCATTGAGAATGGGACAGCAAACATTTGTAATATGCTGTTAGCCGCGGATTGGGCTTCATTCTTTTGTTGTAAAGAGGGGATGTAAATAGCGAATTCATCACCACCTGTACGAGCAATACATGAGGTGCTTGCAAATAGTATGCGTAATTTTTCAGCAATAATTTGTAATAGTAAGTCACCTTGCTGATGTCCCAAGCTGTCATTAATATCTCTGAATTTATCGATACCGATAAGCAATAGGCTGCCATTAATTTGATTTGATTGGCTAAAGTTATCAATTAAACCTTCACGGCTATAGAGCTTGGTTAGGGAATCGTAGATCAATTGGGAATGCAGTGCCTTAAATGAGGCTTTTAGGTTATTGGCCATTTCATTGAATGAATAAACAAGTAAACTCGTTTCATAAATATTACCAGCTTTCGGCATGTTACTTTCCCAATCCCCTTTTGCTAGATGCTGAGCAGCAGCCGCGGTGGCGGTAATTGGAGTGGTGATTCGATTAAAGGCAATGAGCCCTATACCAATGCCGATAAGGCTGACAATGCTGCCAATAATCCAACTGTTTTGTTGGTTTTCTGGCAATCGACCAAGTAGATCGGTTTCTGAAATCGAGACGCCAATAAACCATTCGATGCCATGTTTATCTTTAAAGGGAGTGAGATGATTAAAATAGCGGGTGCCATCAACTACCGTTTCGAATTTGTTGAGTGTTGCTGACAGCATTTTGTCATGGTTATCAATATAATGTGCACTGGCTTGGATCACTGGGTTGGCATTTTCGATAGCCAGTAGTCGCTCTCCTTTTGCCGACAGTTCGGTCCCCCAAGAGACAACGGTGCTGGTATTGGAGTGAGCCACTAACCTTTTTTCTGGATCAATAATATATACGTTGGCATGAGTTTTTTGTTGCAGTGAGGTCAGAAACGCATTGAACGTATCGATTTTCACATCAGTCACCAAAACACCGATGAATTTGTTCATAGAGAAAACGGGTGCTAAAGCAGAGAGCGTGATCTCTTGGCGTTCATCAACATTAGTGTAGATTGGCGACCAACTTGGGCTTAAACTTTGTGCAACTGGAGTATACCAGGGGCGAGTTCTTGGATCATAATCGGCAATGGTGGAGCGAATATCTTGATTGATGGTTTTTCCTGAGTAGATCACCAAGTTTTGCTGAGTTCGATTATCTTTCACCATCAAGGTAAAACTATCACCAATCTCTTTGCGAAAGCCCACGTACTCCGCCTGTTCGCCACCAAATCCGATCACATCAATTTGTTCTAGCGGTCGATAAAGCGTTTCAAAACTGGCAAGCAGATATCCTTCTACTTTACTGACATCGTCCGCAGAATAGAACTGACTAAAGCCGATCGTGTGGCTTAAAGCGAGGCTGGCTTGAAAAGGTTCATCGAGAAAACTGATCAGCCGCTGCTCTACATTGGCATTTAATGATGAAAGCTGTTTGCTGCTAATGTCATCAACCATCTCTTCATAACTGTATTTTTGTACACCCACAATCACTCCAATCGTTATGAGGAAAATCATAACAAATGGTAGAACAACGGCTGTTTTCAACGTTATTTGATTCGTAAATGACATGTCGTGTCTTCTGCATCCATACAAATTATCGGTAAAACACGCAAGGTGGTGGGTGATTGCATTGTGCCAGAAAGTGAATCACTGCACCTGATCATTAAAAAATTATCAGTAAAGTTCTTTTAACTTCCTTGTCAACGTATTGCGCCCCCACCCAAGCACCTTAGCTGCGTCTTGTTTGTGACCATTGGTGTGATGAAGTGCTGCTTCCAAAAGTATACGTTCAAATTCAGGAAGTGCATAAGAAAGCAGCTCTGTTTCTCCTGAAGCTAATGAAGATTTAGCCCAACTTGCGAGTTGTTGTTGCCAACTTATAGCACTATCAAAGTCACTATTTTTCTTTTCCGACAATAATTCGGAAGGAAGATCACTGGGCAGCACCTCGCTGCCACTGGCCATTACAGTTAACCAGCGACACATATTTTCAAGTTGTCGTACGTTTCCCGGCCATTCAAGACGATTCAAAATTTCAATGCTCTTAGGATGTAGCGTTTTCATTTCTACGCCTAATTCTTTTGCTGCAGAGGCGAGAAAGTGCTTGGTCAGTTTTTCTATATCTTGGCTTCGCTCACGCAGTGCTGGGATATGAATACGAATGACATTGAGACGGTGAAAAAGGTCGTCACGAAACTTTCCTTGATGAACGAGCTTTTCTAAGTTTTGGTGAGTAGCGGCGACAATGCGGACATCCACTTTGATTGCTGAATGCCCTCCTACGCGGTAAAACTGACCATCGGCTAAAACACGCAGTAGCCGAGTTTGAATGTCGAGCGGCATATCGCCAATTTCATCTAAGAACAGGGTGCCACCATTGGCCTGCTCAAAACGCCCTTGGCGGACACTGTTTGCACCAGTGAATGCTCCTTTCTCATGACCAAACAGTTCTGACTCGATGAGATCTTTTGGAATTGCGGCCATATTGAGGGCAATAAACGGTTTTTGGGCGCGTGGGCTATGGCGATGAAGCGCGTGAGCGACTAACTCCTTCCCGGTTCCTGATTCACCATTGATCAAGACTGAGATTGAGGAACGTGATAAACGGCCAATCGCCCGAAATACCTCTTGCATTGAAGGGGCTTCTCCAATGATTTCCGGTGTACTATCAACGCCAATCTGTTGATTGGATTGTTCTTTGCGTTGCTCCTGACTATGAGCAATGGCACGTTCAACCAAGGTGAGGGTTTCATCGACATCAAAAGGTTTAGGCAGATACTCAAAGGCACCTTTTTGATAGGCATTCACCGCGGCATCAAGATCTGAGTGGGCCGTCATGATGATGACGGGCAACTCAGGAGATCGTGAATGAACTTGGTTTAGCAGCTCAATACCATTCATGCCCGGCATGCGAATATCGGAAACGAGCACATCGGGCGTTTCTCTTTCTAGCGCCAGTAACACACTTTCGGCATCGGAAAACGTTTCGCATTTTATGTTGGCTGATGAGAGCGTTTTTTCCATCACCCAGCGGATCGAACTATCATCGTCCACCACCCAAACGTATCCTTTACTCATAATGTTTATTCCTTAGCAGCAAACCCAATCAGACATCGGTCAAATGGGTAAATAAATAGTAAATGTGGTTCGACCTGGCCAGCTTTCAACATCGATTTTTCCATTGTGCTGATCGATCAGGTTTTGTGAGATAGAAAGACCCAGCCCCGTTCCACCTTCACGGCCGCTGACCATGGGATAAAACAGTGTGTCTTGTAATTCGGTAGGAATGCCTGGGCCGTTATCGCTGATTTCTATGCGTGCCACTAACTTATGGCGCTGTCCGTGAATATTGGCTTGGTGCACTGTTCTGGTGCGAAGTGTGATTTTACCATGCGGATCATGAGATAAAATCTGTGCCGCATTGCTGACGATATTCAGTAATGCCTGCTCGATTTGATCGGTATCCATCAAAATATCGGGCAAGCTGGGGTCATAATCTCGTTCAATCACCAAGTGTGTGCTGGCTTCTAGCTCAACCAATTGGCGGACTTTTTCCAAAATTACATGGAGATTTTCAGAGCACTTCTTGCCTGGTTTTTGTGGGCCGAGCAAACGGTCAACAAGAGCGCGCAGTCGATCGGCTTGTTCAATAATAATTTGGGTGTACTCAGTGAGACTGTGGTCCGGCAACATCTTTTCTAGCAGTTGCGCCGCGCCGCGTAGCCCACCTAATGGGTTTTTAATTTCATGCGCCAGCCCGCGAACTAAGAGTTTTGCCGCTTGCTGTTGGGCGTGCTGATTGAGCTCTTGTGTTAACCGTCGTTGTTGGCCAATTTTGCGCATTTCGACCAAAAGCATCAGCTCGCGTTGCCAAGATATAGGGCTCACGGTCACTTCCAGCATCAGTGGCTTACCATCGACCACAAACGTAACATCGCTATCAGTAATACTTTGGCCACTTTGCAACGGCTGAGAAAGCAGCGCTAAATCAAGAGAAGCGTGCTGGATGAGTTTTGACAGTGGTTGGTTGATAATTCGCTTAGCACTTTGGGAGAAGAGTTGTTCAGCCGCTGGATTGGCATAACGAATACAAAGAGACTCATCGAGCATCAAGGTGGCGGTAACGATATTATTTAAAATCGTTTGGCTTAGCTCACAATTCACGTTTTCATCCTTGTCCGTGTTCCCAAATGATGCAATGCACAACTTTGGTGCATTGCATGGCTAAGTATGGCGCATCGGTGTCAGAAGAAAAAGTGAAACCTGTTGTTATATCGAGCTTATTGGCGAAGAGTTCATCACTTGATGCTGGCTCGATGTAAATGCACCGTCACAGGGTTAGACGATGCAATAATCTTGCCGTTTACAACTACTTGAATTAAAAAGCGATGCGTTCCTCTGTCTAGATTTTTCAGCGTCCAAGTAGGTTGAGTGGCGGGGGCGCCATAGGCCTTGTCATTCATGACCAATTGCAACTGTTCATTGACGGTTAAGTTGCGATTGAGTTCGGCGTTGATTGAAATAACGCCCGCATTGCTGCGTAAGGTTTCATCGTCAGCCGGAGAGCGAATTGCAATGGTCAGCGGTTCCATTTTGTTGATATTGGTTGCGGATTTTTCCAGTGGCAGATTTTTGGTGAGGTTAGTGACGGGGTGAGAGGTTTCAAAGGTTGGCTCAGGCGCATCGGCCTGAAAATCAGGAATCGAAATTTGCTTTGCTCTCTTATCCTGTGGGACATCGCTAAGATGCAACACGCCGTTCGCATCCACCCACGTATAGACGTTTTGTGCAATTGAAGTCGCGGAATAAAGCATGATGAGTGTTAGGAGTAAAGTTCGGATCAGATTCACAGTCATCCCCCTATATAGAGATGTTTTCACGTTAAGGGTATCGGCTTTTGAGTGCCGTTATTGTTGTAACGCTAATGTTACGACGTCCGGAATTAACCCCAAATATGAAAAAGGCTCACCTGCGAGGCGAGCCTAATAAATCCATAACCTAAGTTACATTTTGTACTAAAGCTAAGAATTATACCGAGTAGTACAATTCAAATTCTAGTGGGTGAACGGCCATGTTGACGCGTTCTACATCTTTTGCTTTTAGCGTGATGTATGAGTTGATGAAATCATCAGAGAATACGCCGCCAGCGGTCAGGAATTCACGATCTTCATCCAGTGCTTTTAGTGCCACTTCAAGTGACTCGGCTACTTTTGGAATCTCAGCGGCTTCTTCTGCTGGTAGGTCGTACAAATCTTTATCCATCGCTTCTCCTGGATGGATCTTGTTCTTGATACCATCAAGACCAGCCATAAGAAGAGCGGCAAACGCTAGGTATGGGTTTGCTGCTGGATCTGGGAAACGAGCTTCGATACGACGTGCTTTCGGGCTTGGTACCACTGGAATACGGATAGACGCAGAACGGTTACGAGCCGAGTAAGCTAGCATTACCGGTGCTTCAAACCCAGGGACAAGGCGCTTGTACGAGTTTGTTGATGGGTTAGCAAATGCGTTGATGGCACGCGCGTGCTTGATGATACCGCCAATGTAGTAAAGCGCTAAGTCAGATAGACCGCCGTACTTGTCACCAGCAAATAGGTTTACACCATCTTTTGCAAGAGATTGGTGAACGTGCATACCTGAACCGTTGTCGCCAACAAGAGGCTTAGGCATGAAGGTTGCTGTTTTACCAAAGGCGTGCGCAACGTTGTGCACCACGTATTTGTAGATTTGGATCTCATCGGCTTTCGTGGTTAGCGTATTAAAGCGAGTGGCGATTTCGTTTTGACCTGCAGTCGCTACTTCATGGTGGTGAGCTTCAACGACGAGGCCCATCTCTTCCATGATCAAACACATGGCTGAACGGATGTCTTGTGATGAGTCAACCGGTGCAACAGGGAAATAACCACCTTTCACACCAGGGCGGTGACCTTTGTTACCACCTTCAATTTCAGCGCCAGTGTTCCAAGCCGCTTCGATATCATCAATTTTGAATGAGGCACCAGACATATTGTTGGTGTATTTCACGTCATCAAAAAGGAAGAACTCTGGCTCTGGACCGACAAGAACGGTGTCTGCGATACCTGTTGAACGCATGTAATCTTCTGCGCGTTTTGCGATAGAGCGTGGGTCACGATCGTAGCCTTGCATGGTTGCAGGCTCTAGAATGTCACAACGAATGTTAAGTGTTGCGTCTTCTGTGAATGGGTCAAGAACTGCACTTGATGCATCAGGCATCATCACCATGTCAGACTCATTGATTCCTTTCCAGCCAGCAACGGATGAACCATCGAACATCTTACCTTCTTCGAAGAAGTCTGCGTCGACTTGATGAGCAGGAATAGAGATATGTTGCTCTTTGCCTTTCGTGTCGGTAAAGCGCAGGTCAACAAACTTAACTTCGTTTTCTTGGATCAGCGATAGAACGTTTTCTACTGACATCTTGGATAACCTCCAGTGTTATTAAAGCGGTAATGGCCCGAATCGAATTGAAACTAGCATTGATTAATTTCATTCTAAACTTATTAATCGATGCTGTTTCTAACAAAGCTAAATTCGTGCCAATTAAATTAATCCTTTAATTTCAAGTGCTTTGGTTGTTCTTTGTCGAATTTAAATGCTTCTCTGCACCAAAAAGATCCTTATTTGCACTATTTTGGTGCCTTGAGTTTTATGTTGCACCATTAACTACCAAAGCGCACACTATTCAGCCTAGGTTTACTAGGCTTGTCAATGCTGATTTAGTCCATTTTGATGCAATTTGTTTTAAAGCAAGTAGCGGACTAAGCTTGTGGTGAGCGAAAATCAGCGCGATAGATCACATATTTCTAGGTTTTTCGCCAAAATCTGGTACATTATTGACCGTTTTTTTAATCAAGTTCTATGCTCGTGGCGGCCTCATGCCGAAGCGAGTTACTCCCTTAATAAGTGAAGCAAAATCCATGGCTACTCCACAGATTGATAAATTAAGAAATATCGCGATCATCGCACACGTTGACCACGGTAAAACAACGTTGGTTGATAAACTGCTGCAACAGTCAGGTACGTTAGAGTCTCGCGGTAATACGGAAGAGCGGGTCATGGACTCGAACGATATCGAGAAAGAGCGCGGTATCACTATCCTTGCAAAAAATACAGCCATTAACTGGAATGATTTCCGTATCAACATCGTAGATACTCCAGGACACGCCGACTTCGGTGGTGAAGTTGAACGTATCATGTCAATGGTTGACTCTGTTTTGCTGATTGTTGATGCGGTTGATGGCCCAATGCCACAAACTCGCTTCGTAACACAAAAAGCCTTTGCTCACGGTTTGAAACCAATCGTTGTTATTAACAAAATTGACCGTCCTGGTGCTCGCCCTGATTGGGTTATGGATCAAGTGTTCGACCTGTTCGACAACCTTGGTGCAACAGATGAGCAGCTCGACTTTAAAGTGGTTTATGCTTCTGCACTGAACGGTTGGGCGACACTTAACGAAGGTGAAGTTGGCGAAAATATGGAACCTTTGTTCCAAGCGATCGTTGACAATGTAGAGTCACCACAAGTTGACCTTGATGGCCCACTACAAATGCAAGTTTCTCAACTTGATTACAGCTCTTACGTTGGTGTTATCGGTGTTTGTCGTGTGACTCGTGGTAGCGTAAAAGCGAACCAACAAGTAACAGTTGTCGGCGCTGATGGTAAGAAACGTAACGGTAAAGTTGGTACAGTTCTGGGCTATCTTGGCCTTGAGCGTAACGAAGTTGAACAAGCTAACGCTGGCGACATCATTGCGGTAACAGGTTTAGGTGAACTGAAAATTTCAGACACCATTTGTGACCAAAACTGTGTTGAAGCTATGGTGCCGCTATCCGTTGATGAACCGACAGTGACCATGACTTTCCAAGTCAATACTTCACCGTTTGCAGGTAAAGAAGGTAAATACGTGACTTCACGTAATATCCTTGAGCGTCTGCAAAAAGAGCTTGTTCATAACGTAGCATTGCGTGTTGAAGAAACCGACAACCCAGATCGCTTCCGCGTTTCAGGTCGTGGTGAACTTCACCTATCAATCCTGATTGAGAACATGCGTCGTGAAGGCTTTGAGCTTGCAGTTTCTCGTCCTGAAGTTATTTTGAAGGAAGAAGACGGCCAGAAAATGGAACCGTTCGAAACCGTAACAATCGATGTGATGGAAGAGAGCCAAGGCGGCGTGATGGAGAAAATCGGCCTACGTAAAGGTGAGCTGACGAATATGACTCCAGACGGCAAAGGCCGTGTGCGTCTTGATTTCATGATGCCTTCTCGCGGTTTGATTGGTTTCCAAACAGAATTCATGACCTTAACCTCAGGTTCAGGTTTGCTTTACCATACGTTTGATCATTACGGCCTACACAAAGGCGGTAACATTGGCCAACGTAACAACGGCGTGTTGATCTCTAACGCGACAGGTAAAGCGTTGACTTACGCTCTGTTCAACCTACAAGAGCGCGGTCGCCTATTTACTGAGCACGCAGATGAAGTGTACGAAGGCCAAGTGATCGGTATCCACAACCGTTCTAACGACCTAACAGTGAACTGCTTGAAAGGTAAACAGCTGACAAACGTTCGTGCTTCTGGTACTGATGAAGCGCAAGTATTGTCACCTGCAATCAAGTTTACACTTGAGCAAGCACTTGAGTTTATTGACGACGATGAACTAGTGGAAGTGACCCCACAGAGCATTCGTATCCGTAAACGTCATTTGACTGAAAATGATCGTAAACGTGCAAGCCGTGGCTAATACCGTCATGGTATAAGTTAACGAGTTAATCTAAGGGCGAGGAGTGTACTTCTCGCCTTTTGCTTATCTGCAATATAGTCAGTTTTAGGTATAGAATGGTGATTGATGATAAAAATAAGCAGGGAGAAGGCATTTGAAAATTAAAAAGCTTGGCAAACAATGTTTACTGTTTACGCGTTATTTACTCAGCCGGATGGATCATGACCGCGTCAATGTTAATGCGGGCTATTTGGCTTATATCACGTTGTTGTCGATCGTACCTATGCTTACCGTGCTGTTATCAATTCTCTCCTCATTTTCTATTTTTGCCAATGTCGGTATGGTTATTCAAGATTTTGTGATCACCCATTTTGTGCCTGCCGCAGGCGATGTAGTGCGAGAGGCGTTGCTCGAATTTATCGCGAATACAGGTAAGATGACGGCCGTGGGCGGGGTATTTTTATTCGTTGCAGCTTTAATGCTGATTTCCAATATTGACAAGAATTTGAACTACATTTGGCGAGTTAAAGATAAACGGCGCATGGTGCTCTCTTTTTCAATGTATTGGATGGTTCTTACGCTCGGGCCAATTTTAGTCGGCGCAAGTATTGCGGCAACCTCGTATATTACCTCACTCAAGATTATTGACAGCGAAGCACTCTCTGGTGCTTATAATTTGTTGCTGCGCTGGCTACCTTTTATTTTGTCATTCTCTGCTTTTGTCGGTTTGTACCTGCTGGTGCCGAATAAA
Source organism: Vibrio sp. V03_P4A6T147 (assembly GCF_002241085.1). Lineage (NCBI taxonomy): Bacteria > Pseudomonadati > Pseudomonadota > Gammaproteobacteria > Vibrionales > Vibrionaceae > Vibrio > Vibrio sp. V03_P4A6T147. The sequence continues at coordinate 7,137 of NZ_NDIO01000143.1, read as the reverse complement.
AAAGTGCATCTTTCACACGCCTTGGTCGGGGCAATGGTGGCGGCTATTTTATTTGAGTTCAGTAAAAAAGGTTTTGCTGCTTATATTACTCAGTTTCCCTCCTATCAACTGATTTACGGCGCACTGGCGGCGATCCCTATTCTGTTTGTGTGGGTCTACTTATGCTGGATGATTGTGCTCGTTGGGGCGGAGGTGACGGCGACTTTGGGTGAAAAAGAGCACTGGAGCAATGAGCAAGAAATGCTAAACTCATTGCCTATCTCCGAGCAAATGATAAAGGGAAATCAGAGTGATAGCGTTGATCCAGAGAGTGAGTGAAGCGGCGGTACGTGTTGATGGGGAAGTGGTTGGCGAAATCAATCAAGGCTTACTGGTGCTACTTGGGGTCGAAAGAGATGACGATGAGGCAAAGGCCAAACGTCTAGTCGAACGCGTGACTCAGTACCGCGTGTTTGAAGATGAAGAGGGGAAAATGAACTTGAACGTGCAACAAGTGAACGGTCAGGTTTTAGTGGTGTCTCAATTTACATTGCCAGCCGATACCAAAAAGGGGACGCGTGCCGGATTTTCAAAAGGTGCACACCCTGCTGATGCTGAGCGTCTGTATGATTACTTTTCGGATTTGTGTGAGCACATTTTGCCAACTCAGCGTGGCCGCTTTGCACAAGATATGAAAGTCTCGCTGATTAATGATGGCCCAGTGACATTCTGGCTTCAGGTTTAATAAAGAAATGGATAGAGCCTCCTTCGTTGGGATCATGCGGAGTATGAGAGGCTGTGATTTAGGGATAACCAAATGTTTAAACTGATTACGCCAAGTACCGACAACCAACTGAATAAATACTACCATTTTCGCTGGCAAATGCTGCGTGAGCCATGGCATCTACCGATCGGCTCGGAGCGCGATGAGTATGATGGCATGAGCCATCACAGGATGATTGTCGATGGTCGTAACCGACCGATTGCCATTGGTCGCTTGTACATTACGCCAGATTGCGAAGGGCAAATTCGCTATATGGCGGTTAAAAGTAGCCGTCGCAATAAAGGTATGGGCTCTTTGGTGCTGGTGGCGCTAGAGTCGCTGGCTCGTCAAGAAGGTGCAAAGCGCCTAGTCTGTAGCGCCCGTGAAGATGCGATTGCATTTTATGAAAAGAACGGTTTTGAACGCCGGGGCTCGCTCAATGATGAACGCGGTCCGGTTCGACATCAACAAATGGTCAAACCGCTTGATCCCATGGCCAATGTGATTCGCAAACCTGAATGGTGTACTGAACTGCAAGAACGCTGGGCCACGCACATTCCTATCAGCGAAAAAATGGGCATTAAGGTGACTCAATATACGGGCTACCAATTTGAGTGCAGCGCTCAGCTCAATCCGAATTTGAACCCACACAACACCTTATTTGCAGGCTCGGCATTTACCCTTGCTACCTTGACCGGATGGGGAATGGCATGGTTGCTGATGCGTGAGCGAAGCCTGAATGGCGATATTGTTTTGGTTGATAGCCGCATCCGCTATCGTCACCCTGTGGTGCATAACCCTTTAGCCTTCACTTCATTGGATGGCATTAGTGGCGATTTAGATCGTTTAGCCAGTGGACGTAAAGCGCGTATCGTCGTCAATGTCACTATCACCACTGGCGGTAAACCCGCCGTTGAATTTACGGGAACCTATATGTTGATCCCCAATTACAAGGCATTGTTAGCCGCCGCATCATTGGCTGAGTAAGTGTCGGTTTCTGGATCACACGAATAGATGGTGTGCTGTGTGTTGTGGAGCAGTTCGAAGTGCATCTCACGGCACATCTGTTGGAGGTTAAGGTTAAGTTGTCCTTTCTCCAACTTGACCAAATCCACGTGACCATCAAGGTTTGCCTTGAGCGTCTTTCCAACCAGCGGCGTTGTATTAATCATCATCCGCCCTCTGTCTGAGTGAATGACTAAACCTTCGAGCGTAAACGGCTCATGGCTGAGGTTTTGCTCAGGATCGCTTAGCGTTAATATGCCTTGTCGAATATTGAGCGTTGCTTCACCTGTGAGGGAGTGGGCGAAGGTGGCGTAGTCTCCGGCGAGGCCGTTGACCTGCGCTTCCAATTCACTGAGACCCTCTATGGTAAAGGGAAGCTGGGTGACTTTATTGAGCACCGCTAGCGGTAGCCCATCGGCATGAATGTTGGTTTGCCAAGGCTGACTTAACGTTTGGAAATTCCAACGCGCAGTGGCATCGATATAGCCGTTTTCTAACGGCATAAATAAACGATCTAGGTACCATAGGCCTTGCTCGCTGCGCATCTCAACGACGCTTTGCGTGCTCAATAGTGAATCGTAGCTGGCGCTGTTTGCGCTGATATTGAGCGTGCCTTGCCACAATCCCAAGCGTTTCTCTTTTACGAGAGTTAACTGCTTTCCTTTGGCATGGACACCAGACAATTGCCAATAAGGTGGCGCAAACAATTGAATGAGTTGGCTATTGGCGATGGTGAGTTGCTCGATGGTGAGGTTATCAACCCCCGGCCAATGCTGGCTCAGCGACGTAAAATCATCTTTGCTTTCGCTCACCCATTTTACACCGCGAATAGTGAGTTGTTGCAGCGATGCTGAGGTTGGGGAGATAACACCCGCCCATTGAATATCACCTTGCTTAAATTCACTACTAAAATCCTCAATAATCAGTTTACCCGGCTCGGTGCGCAGGCTAAAGGTCGGCTCCACCCACTGCTGACCTAGCCAAGTTGCATCGTCGGCTCGCAGCGATAATTTACCTTGTTGCTGCTGCCAAATATTGCTGTGTGGATAAATGTTCTCCAGCGAAATATCGACGTTACGCAAGCTGATATCCGCAAGCTCGATCTGACTGTTTAAAATATCTAAGCTATTGATATGGTCTATTTTGTCAAAGAGCTGAAACCAACCCGATTGGCGTAAGGAATGACTCATATCTCGGCTAAGATTGAGTTTTTCCAGTGTCACATTGATCAGCGACCAACCTTGAGGATACTGCTCGGCTTGACCTGAAATAGCCGCGCCGCGCCATGACAACGAGAGCCCATAGACGGTGCTGTTGGCAGGTTTGTAATCCATATCGAGCAGTAGGTTATTCAGCGCTTCTCCTTGCCAATAAAATTGTTCAGCTGAGAGTTGTATCTCGCCGAAAGGCAGAGCTGTTGGATCATCCGACCAATGTGGATTTTTAATCTGTAGGTTAACACCGCGCGCTAGCCAACCTTGTTGGGCGATGTCGGCGTGATTGAGCGCGATTTGGCTCACCGAAATGGGCCATGATCGCAAATCGGTAGGAAGGCCATTTTGTAGACTGATACCACTAAGTAGCACGCTATCAACGGCGATTTTTTGGTCGCGAATGAGCTGTGGGCTGAGCCAAATATCGGCTTGCTCTATCGGGATGTACTGCTTATTTTGCCGCAGTGTTAATTGGTTGAACTGAAAATGCAAAGGATACTGGTATTGAAGAGATTGAAACGTCACGTTTCCTTTCAAAAGTCGTTCAACGAGAGTTTGAGCAACGGGAGTAGCATAAGAGGTATGTAGCAGTGCAAACATACCCAGCATGAAAGTGAGAAATAGCGCGATGATCGCAATCAGCAATGCCAAAGCCTTGTTCATGGTGTCCTTACTCGTAAACCGTTACCTGCGACAGAGTGAAACAAATTACCTCACGCAGCAACAAAAAAAGCCCCTTATCAAAGGGGCTTGCTACTGACTTATCAGTTTTAGTCGAGTTGTGGGCCTGCGGCCACTAATGCTTTACCTTCTGCGTTATCAGTATACTTGGCAAAGTTATTGATAAAGCGCGAGGCGAGATCTTCGGCTTTGCTTGTCCATTGTAGAGGATCCACGTAAGTATCGCGTGGGTCGAGAATGGTTGGGTTCACACCAGGTAGTGAGGTTGGCACTTCAAGATTGAAGATTGGAATATGCTTGGTTGCTGCCTTCTCAATCGAACCATCTAAGATAGCGTCAATGATGGCGCGGGTATCTTGAATCGAGATGCGTTTACCGCTGCCGTTCCAACCAGTGTTGACTAGATAAGCTTCAGCACCAGCTGCTTCCATACGTTTTACCAGCACTTCGGCATATTGTGTTGGGTGGAGCGTTAAAAACGCTGCGCCAAAACAGGCTGAGAAGGTTGGTGTTGGTTCGGTGATGCCACGTTCAGTACCCGCTAGTTTTGCCGTAAAGCCAGACAAGAAGTGATACTTGGTTTGTTCTGGAGTCAATTTAGAGACTGGTGGAAGCACACCAAATGCATCCGCGGATAGGAAGATCACTTTATTGGCGTGACCACCTTTCGATACAGGCTTAACGATGTTTTCGATGTGGTAGATAGGATAAGAAACACGAGTATTCTCGGTTTTAGAACCATCATCAAAGTCAATCGAACCATCGCTACGTACTGTGACGTTTTCCAGTAGCGCATCACGGCGGATCGCGTTGTAGATGTCAGGCTCGGCTTCTTTGGAGAGCTTGATGGTTTTCGCGTAGCAACCGCCTTCAAAGTTAAAGACACCATCATCATCCCAGCCGTGCTCGTCATCGCCGATTAACGCGCGTTTTGGATCGGTAGAGAGTGTGGTTTTTCCTGTGCCAGATAGGCCAAAGAAAATCGCCACATCGCCATCTTTAGCCATGTTGGCTGAGCAGTGCATTGAAGCAATACCTTGCAGTGGAAGGAAGTAGTTCATCATTGCGAACATCCCTTTCTTCATTTCACCGCCGTACCAAGTACCGCCGATCAACTGCATTTTTTCCGTTAAGTTAAACACAGTGAAGTTTTCTGAGTTCAGGCCTTGCTCTTGCCATTTGTCATTGGTGCATTTGGCACCATTCATGACCACAAAATCAGGTTCGAAGTTAGCTAGCTCTTCTTCTGTTGGGCGAATGAACATGTTTTTGACGAAGTGGGCTTGCCACGCCACTTCAGTAATGAAGCGCACGCAAAGGCGCGTATCTGCGTTGGCACCACAGTAACCGTCAAGAACGAATAGACGTTTAGCGGATAGTTGACGACCCACTAGTGCTTTTAGATCATTCCATACTTCTTGGTTAATCGGTTTGTTATCGTTCTTCGCTTGTTCAGATGTCCACCATAGGGTATCGCGTGTGGTGTCATCTTTGACAATGAATTTATCTTTTGGTGAGCGGCCTGTAAAAATGCCAGTATCAACGGCAACAGCGCCAAGTTCAGTGACGACGCCTTTTTCGTAGCCTTCAAGGTCTGGGCGAGTTTCCTCGGCAAATAACAGTTCATAGCTTGGGTTGCGAACCACTTCGACTACGTTGGTTATTCCGTATTTGGTCAGGTCTAGTTGTGCAGCCTTTGTATGTTCCATAACGGTCATAGGTGCTCCTTGTAAGAGATTTTGTAGGGATTTTGTAATAATGTTTGTAATTGTTATCTGCTCACCATGCTAGCAACGGGTGGGGGATAAAACAGGGACACAGTTCAAAAATTGCCCATGACACTCCTGTGGTTTTAGGTGTCCCGTCACATATTGGCGCAACTATTTTATCGCGTACGCAAACCTTTGCGCTAGATCAATAAGATTAATACTTTTAAAAAAATAAGTACGCCATTCTGTTTGTTTGAGGCTTGATTTTACTGGGTTTTGATCACAAAAAAAGCCAGCGTAAAGCTGGCTCTGATACGTTTTCTTCGTGCTTGTTAATTCATGCAAATTAATGAATTGTGTCGCTTCCTGAGGAGGCTTGTGCGTAGAGTGTTGCGATCTCAGCCTCTTCAAATGAGTAGTTGGTGCCACAGTAATCACAATGTAAAGAAACGGATCCTTCAGACGATAAAATGTCGTAAATTTCCTCTTTGCCTATTGTGATGATGGCCGCCCCACTGCGTTCACGTGAACAACCACAATGGAATTCCACGGGTTGTGGGGTGAACAACTGAACTTTCTCTTGGTTATACAGGCGATACAACAGATCAGTGGCTTCTAAGATGAACAGCTCTTCGTTTTTTACGGTGTTAGTTAACTGCTCTAAGTGCTCAAAATCATCGGGCGTACCCGTTCCATCTGGAATAGTTTGCAGTAACATGCCAGCGGCACAGGCTTTTCCATCTTGCGTACCAATGCGTATCCAAAGGCGTGTTTTCAACTGTTCAGAGCGGATGAAGTAACCTTCCAGCACTTCCACTAAGTTATCACCCTCTAAACCGACCACACCTTGGTAGCGCTCGCCTTTCTTGGGTTCGATAGTGATAACTAAATGACCTTTACCCATCAAAGTGTGTAGGTCGGCATCATCGGCAATATCGCCTTTCCAGCGTGCGACACCACGCACTTTCTGTTCATTATCACCATTGATAACGACTAAGGAAACTGGGCCATTGCCTTGCAATTGCATGGTAATTGAGCCTTCAAACTTCAGCGTTGCGGTTAGCAAGGTCGTTGCGACGAGCAGTTCGCCCAAAAGTTTTTGTACTGGGGCTGGATATTCCTGGCTCGAAAGGATGTGTTGATACGCGTCGTCTAATTGTACCAACTCGCCACGTACGGATAGATCTTCAAATAAGTAGCGATTTAAAATGTTATTTGCCATTTAGCTATTTCCTCGGAACATGGTCCAGCTTTTATTGATGTTTAAATTTAATGATGTCACGACGCTCTTTTTTGTCTGGTCTGCGTTCGGGGCTTGGGTTGTGTGCGTTGAGCTTACGTTGCTCGGCATGATGGGCACGTTTGGCGATGCTTGCTGCGGTTTCCGAATACAGGGTTTGTGCTTCTGGCGCGCTGCGCCTTTGCCCTAACAGATTGATCACAGTGACGATTTTCTCTTCTTGGCCTTGGCGCAAGGTAATCGTTGCCCCAAGCTCGACAATTTTGCTTGGCTTGGTGCGTTGGCCATTATAATGGACTTTACCACCATCGACCATACTGCGTGCGATCGACCGCGTTTTATAAAATCGTGCTGCCCACAGCCATTTATCCAATCTTATTTGCTCTGTCGCAGAACTCATACTACAAATGTGCCTCAAAGGGAGTTAGTCTTGTACGTTTTATGGCCTTTACAATGGTGTTTTGGTTCCAGATTTTCAAGCTACCCGACAAAATAATGTCAGTAAAAATGACGAGAATATCTCCTATGATATATTAATGTGTTTTT
>NZ_NDIO01000363.1:0-3421 GCF_002241085.1 Vibrio sp. V03_P4A6T147 | reverse complement strand
GCATTTACAGCGCACTGTTAAAGCAGACCAGCAAAAATAACGCTTTCGGTAGTAATCATCCCGCTCAATGATTATAGTGTGCCCAATCTCATTTGTTAGAAAAAGAAACATGTTTCAAGATAATCCGCTCCTTGCTCAACTCAAGCAACAAATCCAAGAGAACTTGCCTAAGAAAGAAGGCACGATAAAAGCCACTGAAAAAGGCTTCGGCTTTTTAGAAGTTGACAGTAAGAACAGCTTCTTTATTCCGCCTCCGTATATGAAGAAATGCCTACACGGAGATAAAGTGGTGGCCATCATTCGCACCGAGAATGAGAAAGAAGTGGCTGAGCCTCAAGAGCTGCTTGAGCCTTCACTAACTCGCTTCATTGGCCGTGTAAAGCTGTACAAAGGTAAGCTGAATGTCACGCCCGATAACCCGCAACTAAAAAGGCAATCGCTGAAAGCCAAGGTGCAAAAAGGATTAAACCCTGAACATTTCTCTGAAGGTGATTGGATTGTTGCACAGCTTATTAACCATCCACTGAAAGACGATAACGGTTTTATGGTTGAAATCACCCATAAAATTACGGATGCCAACGATAAGATTGCGCCTTGGTGGGTGACTTTAGCTGAAAATGACCTGCCTAACAGTGAGCCGGCTGGTATTGAACATTGGCAGCTAAAAGATGATGCCGACCTACAACGCATCGATATGACCCACCTTCCTTTCGTCACCATCGATGGGGCATCAACTAAAGATATGGATGATGCACTGTTCGCCCAAAGAACCGAGAACGGTGACTTCACATTAACCATTGCCATTGCAGACCCAACCGCATACATCACGCCAGATGACGAGATGGACAGTGTCGCACGTGAGCGGGGTTTCACTATTTATCTCCCTGGCCGCAATATCCCAATGTTGCCACGTGATTTAGCCGATGATTTGTGTTCGTTGATGGAAAATGAAGTTCGCCCTGCCCTTTGCTGTACCGTAACAGTGACTAAAGAAGGTGTGATTGGCGATGACATTACCTTTTTTGCGGCCAACATTAAATCGCACGCTCGATTGGTTTATGATCATGTATCAGATTGGTTAGAAACGGGCACTTCTGCCGATTGGCAACCAAGTGACCAAATCGCTTCCGTTGTGCGTGATTTGTATGATTTTTCATTAGCGCGCGCACAATGGCGCGAAACATACGCGGTCGTGTTTCCTGATCACCCTGATTATCGATTTGAACTGAGTGAAGACAACGACGTAGTGGCAATTCATGCGGATCTTCGCCGTAGTGCTAACCGTCTTGTTGAGGAAGCGATGATAACCGCGAATATCTGTGCGGGAAAAACGCTCAAAGCGCATTTTGGCCAAGGCGTGTTCAATACGCACGCGGGGTTCAAACCCGAAAAAATTGCCGATGTTGTCGAATTAGTCAACCCAACGGGTGAGCTTGAATACACTGCCGATAACTTAGCGACTCTAGAGGGCTTTGCCTCTTTACGTCGCTGGTTATGTAAGCAAGAGACCCGCTATCTGGATAATCGTATCCGCAAGTATCAAGCTTACAGTGAAATAGGAAACCAACCTCTTCCGCATTACGCAATGGGTTTGGATATCTATGCCACTTGGACTTCTCCTATCCGTAAATATGGCGATATGATCAACCATCGTATGTTGAAAGCACATATTTTAAACAAAGAGCCCGTACAAACACCGGATGGAACCGTTGGTGAAGAGTTGGCACTACACCGCAAACACCACAAAATGGCCGAACGTAACGTAGGCGACTGGCTCTATGCTAGAACGCTAGTAAACGAACCGAGCAAAGGCACCCGTTTTACGGCTGAAATTTTTGATATCAATCGCGCTGGCATGCGCGTACGTCTTTTGGAAAATGGCGCTGCCGCATTCATCCCTGGTTCTTTAATCTTAGACAACAAAGAACGTATTGAATGTAATGCGGAAAGTGGAACGCTGCTTGTCGATAAAGAAGTCGTCTTTAAGCTCGGTGATACGCTCGAAGTCGTGCTCGCAGAAGTGAATATGGAAAACCGCAGTCTGATTGCAAAACCGACTCAGGTTTTCGAACCGTTACCTATACCTTCAGAAGCTAATACCACTACCCAAGGGGAGTGATTTTAGCAGCATAGACATTTCTATCAGGCATTCTTCGGAGTGCCTTTTTATTGCTTATTGATCACCAAAAGTAAGATTTAGGATCTTTTTCAATTTCGCGGATCAACGCCGTCAAATCCGTTGTTTTAGGGAGAAAAGGATACGGCAACCAATCTTCAATTTCTTTATCGGGATCCGTATTGGGAATATACAGCGCCCATTTAGCTTCTTCCCAAATCACTTTCGCCACGATACTTGAATAGTCGCAATGCGTTGAATCTAATTTGTAATGGTGTTTGATGAAGTGCACACCGTTAACAATAGGCTCAAAACAGGATTTGCCTAATTCAACAGACACACTTTGGTTACGATTATGGCAAACAAGCTCTGCTCTTCGTTCTAGTTGACGTTGCAACAAATTCACTACCGCCATTTTACCCTCGCTCAAACACGGCTTCCTGACATCTCGACTATAGCTGACTTCGCTTATCTCTGATATGAAAAACCGTAAGGCTACAAACCACTTACCTTTGTGGTTCACAAAAGTGTCATCTATACGACATATTATGGTGGCTCAATTTTTCTAAATAACCATATTGGAGCCACTATGTTTCGAGTCGCGCTTGCTACACTGCTTTCAACTTTGCTACATACCCAGTTTGCCTTCGCAAGTGAAGTTAATATTTCTGGCTCGACCTCGGTCGCTAGGATCATGGAAGTATTCGCCGAGGACTACAATACCGCACACCCTGAAACTTATATCGCGGTTCAAGCCGTAGGTTCGAGTGCTGGCATCACATTACTGAAAAAAGGTGTCGCAGATATCGCCATGAGCTCGCGCTACCTCACAGAAAGTGAGCAAGATGAGACGATGAGCACCCTACCGATTGCCTATGATGGGCTGGCTGTTGTAATCAATCGCTTAAACAGTATTGAAAATCTGACTCGTGAGCAGTTATTTGATATTTATAAAGGGAAAATAACCAACTGGAAACAAGTCGGTGGTGCTGATCAAAAAATCGCAGTTGTGACCAGAGAAGCATCATCAGGTTCCCGCTATAGCTTTGAAAGCTTATTAGGCCTGACTCGTGTGATTAATGATCGCTTAGTGTCAGACATCAGTTCCAATAACTTAGTGGTCAATAGCAATAGTATGGTTAAAACACTGATTAACCATAACCCTCAAGCGATCGGTTTCATCTCTACGGGATCGGTAGATAAATCGATTAAAGCGATAAAATTTGAGGGAGTAGAAGCCACTGCAAAAAATATTGTCACTCATGAATATAAACTTTCCATGCCATTTTTAGTGGTCTATTACCC
>NZ_NDIO01000124.1:0-3458 GCF_002241085.1 Vibrio sp. V03_P4A6T147 | reverse complement strand
TTACAAGACTAGATTTTTTGAATTTAAAAATGAATTTAATAATGAGCAGTTATATTGCTATGCAGCTCTGTATGAAGCTATTACGGGTTCAGACAAGCTCTTTCTTGGAGTAGAAAATAAGAAAAATGTTACTAAAGATTGCGATATAGAGAAAGAAATAAGCTATATGACACCGATGGTATACATCGATGGTTTCACTAGCCGTGATGACTGGGTGGATTAGTTGCTAAGGCAAATACTTTAGCTGATATAATACGGTATAAAACACCTAAACCCTTAAAGTAAAACAACATCGCAACAAGCTTAATCAACGAATCTGATAAGGAGCAAATCAATGGCAAATGGTGCATTAGTAGGAGATATCGGATCCGATCATGATGGTTTTCCTCCTACGCCGATCACTGCTGGGTCACCGACGGTAAAAATTGATGGCAAAGCAGTGGCAAGGCAGGGCGACCCGCTAGAGCCTCATGACAAACCGAACAACCCAAGCCACCCACGTGCAATTAAAGGGGGCTCGGGTAGCGTTATGATTGATGGCAAGCCCGCCGCGCGAGTCGGCGATGCCGTTGACTGCGGTGGCGTAATTATTGGTGGTTCATCGGTCAATATTGGTTAGGGTTGTAGCCCATTTAATCAATAAAGCGGCGCTTCAAACCTTGAGTGCCGCTTTATTGTTTTAAGCACAGCAGCTTTAGCACCAGTGAGCCAGCGTTATCCCTCTTTATGAAAAGAAATTCTACAGACAGAAACGGAGCGAACAATGATCCGCCATATCTTATTAATCAAATTCAAACCACAAGCTCAGCCTGCCGACATTCAACAGCTCAAGTCGCTGTTTGAAGCCATGCCAGAGAAAATTGAGGGGGTCGCTGCTGTTGAGTGGGGCGTGAACGACAGCCCTGAAGGCAAAAACCAAGGTTATACCCACAGCGTTTTAATGACATTTAGCGATGAGCAAGGGCGCCAAAATTACCTACCTCATCCAGAGCATAACGCGCTAAAGGATGTCTTTCGTCCTTTGCTCGAAGAGATCATCGTTTTCGATTATTCGATTTAGTTACAAGCCAGTAAAATCTAGACGGTGTTTACCCCCTGACTTCGCCGCTAAGATTCAAACCTCAAGGTTTAGATGGCCTATGCCGGCCTTCGCTTATTAATACATGATGAAAAACCATTAAAGTATAGATTTATCAATATTTTGCGAACTTCTAAACACCATTGTATCAATGGTGTTTAGATCAAATTTTCAGCACAAAACATTCACGATAATGGGATGGATGTATAGTTTTATTGTTGTTGTGAATGATTTTCATTGTGTTGCGTTTTATCTTTTTGGTCGCTTTCTAAGCGCATTAAATAGGATGTAATAAAATGAATAAAGGATACAAATATTCTGCTCTTGCTGCAGCAATACTCGTTTCAGCATCGGTTTCGGCAAACGTCAGTGTGGAACCCACCCCAATTAATTCGCCTTTTATTAAAGATATAAAAGGTAATATTGTTGAAGACTATACTCCACAAGCTATCCAACCTCGTTTGTTTTTCATGCGTATGATTGGGAGTTCTGAACAGCGTGGGGATTGGTTTAATCTCTCGGCTAACTATTCCTCTATCCAAGGGGTTGGATCGGATTATGTGTATGAATCCTTGATGCCCCCTCTTAAACCTCAGCCTGTTATCGTGGCGGTGTTAGATTCGGGCGTGGACATTGAACACGAAGATCTAAAGAACAAGTTATGGGTTAATGCGGGAGAAATCCCAAACAATGGCATTGATGATGATGGTAATGGCTATATTGATGATGTGTATGGTTGGAATTTCTTAGGTAACTCGCTTGGTATCAATGTGGATTACGATACATTAGAGCTGACGCGTGAGTACAAAAAATACCTGGATTTATTAGAAGGCAATGATTGGATACCTGAGCAAAAACGTACTTACTACCAAGCAATAGAAACGGAATATCTAGCCGAGGTTCAGAGTAACCAAACCCTGATCGGGCAGGTCACTGAAGCTATTGCGCAAGCGAATCAATATAAATCGCAAATCTTAGCCTTGACTCAGCATAAAGATTTTACGGCCGAAGGTTTGCTCATTTTGCTGTCACATCCGAACTCTGAAGTCGTCTCCGCTGCTCAAGCTTTGTTGGCACTATTCGACGATTGGTATTCGTTTGACTACCTCGAGTCAAGACGAAGCCGATATCAAGATGCGTTGGATTACTACTACAACCTTGAGTTTGATCCTCGTGCTGATATCGTTTTAGATGACATCAGCAACCCTTGGGAAAAGGGGTATGGAAATAATGATGTAAAAGGGCCTGATGCATCACACGGTACGCATGTGGCGGGAATTATTGCAGCAGAGCGTCGCAATGGTATCGGAATTGACGGCTTATCTGAAGATGTGAAAGTCATGTCGTTGCGTATGGTGCCCAATGGTGATGAGCGCGATAAAGACATTGCTAATGCTGTGCGTTATGCGGTGGATAATGGCGCAAAAATCATCAACATGAGTTTTGGTAAAAGCTATTCACCACGTAAATTTGTAGTTGACCACGCGTTTCGTTATGCGGCCAGCAAAGGTGTGTTAATCATCCATTCTGCAGGCAATAGCCAAAGTGATAATGATAGTAAACCAAGCTTCCCTAATCGTTTTGCCGATACTTACGAATCGTCACCTATTTCAACTTGGATAGACGTAGGTGCATCAGCGAAATACGCGAATGAAGATTTTGTCGCCAGTTTTAGTAATTATGGCCAAAAATCGGTTGATATCTTTGCACCCGGTTATCGCATTCTCTCTTCTACGCCAGGCAATAACTACGCCACTTATAGTGGTACGAGTATGGCTGCACCTGTAGTATCAGGCGTTGCCGCTATGGTGTGGTCACGCTATCCAGAGCTCTCCGCAGTAGAACTCAAAGCCCTATTACTTGATAGCGCCCGTCGTTATCCTGAGCTGTTAGTGAAAAAACCATCATCACCTGAAACGTTTGTTCCATTCAGTGCACTATCGATCTCGGGTGGAATGGTTGATGCTGAAGCCGCTTTTGAAACACTCGCGAGTAAGTAGTGTCGCAGTCGGTAATTGATCAACTTTGTCTTGTTGTGCAAGCACAGGCCTATTTACCGATGGCTTAATTTAAACGTGAGCGTAATAAAAGGCGTAGCTGATATCATCCAGCTACGCCTTTTTGTATTCAGAGAAGAGTGCGTGTTCGGGTGCTTGTCTGACCCATTACCTGACCCAAAATCGTCAGGTACAAAAAAAAGGTCAGTAAACACTACGCTTACTAACCTTCTAGAGTTTGGTGCCCTCCCAGACTCAATTTTTAACATTAAATTATTGTAAATTATAATATTATTTTGTTCTTGTTTTTATTGTTGGTACATTTAGTGGTACATTGCGTTTTAGGTACAACAATCCATAAATTACACTTAGAACAATTTGAA
>NZ_NDIO01000030.1:0-3475 GCF_002241085.1 Vibrio sp. V03_P4A6T147 | reverse complement strand
TACTCTGCTTGTTATGAAAAAGTTTCTGATTTTTGGCGAACACTTGTAGTATGGTTTAAGGCCCAAAAGGTACAGTTGTTAGCTGAATTAGGCGAGGAGACGATATTACAAGCATTAAAAAGGGCTGGAAAACCAGCCCTTTATTGACGCTATGCTAATAAACGTTGCGCTTAGAAGCTGCGGCTATATTGTAAGCCGACTAGGATTGCATCTGCGTGAGTCGTTGCCGTCAAAACAGTACCAGCCGAATTCTCAGTCACTTGCACATCCTTACCAAGTAGGTAAGTGAAACCAAAGTCTACATTAGATCGCTCATCAACTTCGTAAGTAAAACCAGCAGAGAGCCATTGGCGATCTGAGTCTGGCACTGAGACTGAAGTTAAAGAATCTTGTGCGCTGGTGTCATACATATAACCAGCACGTAAAGTCCAATCGCTGTTTAGGTAGTAAGTTCCACCTATCGCATAGTGCCAACCATCTTGCCATTTATACTCTTTACCATAAACGCCGCCGCCAGCTAAAATAGAGGCGATAGGTGATTGTGAAGAGTCTAGGTTCTTAAAGTCGATTTGGTCAAATGCACTCCAGCCAATCCATTGCACACTATAATGGACTGCAAACTGTGTATCCTTGATTTTATGAAAACCAGAGAATTCTGCTATATCAGGTAGTGGAAGAACGATTTTTTGTCCGTAATCATCTTTGGCTTCAAATTCAGGGCTGTAGTGATATGCGAAGCCAAATCGATTATTTTCATCTAATTCATATACCGTACCTAAATTAAACCCGACCGCCCAGCCATCGGCCTTATCAACATTTAGCAAAGCTGTTCCTGCCGGAATGGTAGTTTGGAATTTCTGTGATAACCCAGCTGCTAAGGTTGCACTAGCATAACGCTGCATCGTACCTTGACCATAAATCAAGTCTAAGCCTGCCCCAAAGCTAAGTTGCTCATTTATTCGGTATGAGCCTGCGAGTCCAAAGTTAAAGCTTTTAACGTCCGTTAAACCACCATATTCTGATGCTGGATAAGAATCTGAAAATTCTGTTTTTGTGCCAAAATTTGTATAAGCGTTAACGCCCCAAGCAAATTGGTCATTGACTGGAACTATTAGGTGAATGTTAGGGGCAATAGATGTTCCGCCTACATCATCAACGTCAGAAATTGATACACTGTTGTATTTAGCATCTTTGACATCAATCATCGTTGTGATGGATTCAAAGCCCAAAGAGAGTGAGGTTTCATCAAACAACGCCATTGCGGCAGGGTTACGAGCCATCACCGATGCGTTATCGGCAATAACAGCATCACCAGCAAATGCACGACCTAGGCCAGTCGCAGATTGTGCATTGAGCTGAAAGCCCGCTGCCAGTGCTTGTTGTGAAGCGAGAGCTACCGTTACGGCAAGTAACGATTTTTTAAACAGACGCGTCTTGTTCATGGTGCTTTTCCTTTTTGATTTCATCGCCTCTAATGGACGTTGTTTTTGAGCAAATGCTCAATTGGTGGCTGATACTAGAGGCAAGTATAGAAGATAGAAATCCGACCATTGTCTAATTGAATGATAAAATTGCAGAAATGATGTCTATTTGGCAGGAAAAAGGCGGAAAATGCTTGTTTATAGAGTTTAAGCTCTATTTTTGTCTAGGGAACCTGGCCCGCATTATATACAGGCCAGGAATGGTTTTAATGGGAAGGTTTTAGCATAGGCATTAGTTTTTTAGCGATGTTCGTGACATCTTCGCCATTTTCACCGACAAGGATCAGGCTAGCATCACCGACGGGTTCGATGATTCCTGCCATGCCTTGCTCATTAAAGTTCACGGCTTGTTCACTGGCAATGCCTGTGAAAAAGAGCGTCACTTTCCCGCTTTCACCTTGAAAAACCATGTGCAGAGCGTTTGCCTTGCCAAAACCACAGTGGTTTAGGTAATAAACGTGGTAAGGGAAGTTACTGCTTAACTGATAAGCGAATGGCAGCATTTTGGCGTTGATCTGCGTTGAATTCACTTGTTCATCCAGTTGGTTGACAAAGCCTTCTTCATCAATGACGTGTTTGATGGCAGTGTCCATTAGGCTTGCCTGCGCCGGTGGAATGAGCACATTTCGCCAATTGATTTGGCCAACCAATAAACCAAACACAAAAGCAATCGATGCAGCCAATGTCATCGCTTGCTTGGCAAAAGTAGGGCGGATGACATTGCTTGCCATTGTGGTTTGACTAAATAGAATACGGTCTGCGAGATCGTCAGGCACGTCTACATTCATTGCAGTAGCAATCGTTGCATCTAAGCTCAATATGTCCTCTAGGAACTGACGATTAGTATCACTAGTGGATGCCGCTTGGATAATCTCTTGGTCATGCTGTTTTGGATCGGACATAACTCGGCGGCGAAATTCTAATTCATCCATTTTGCTGCCCCTTATACGCTTCTGATGAATCCAATTGTTCTTTTAATTGATTACGAGCTCGAAACAGACGAGTCATGACCGTGTTCTTATTGAGTTCGAGGATCTCGCCAATTTCATCACCACTAAAACCACCAATGACTTGTAGGAAAAGAGGTTCGCGGTATTCAATATCCAGCTTCATTATCTGTGCCTGCAACCACTCTTGTTGATGATGAGGATCATCGTTGACTTTTACGTCACCGCTGTAGTCATCAATATCGACCAACTCAAACTGCTTGCGTTCAAAGCGGCGCGCGTTCTCGCGACGAAGAATAGTTATAAGCCACGATTTGGCCGCTTTCTCGTCGAGCAAACTATCGAGAGATTTCCAAGCCCTCAAGCAGGTTTCTTGGACTAAATCTTCAGCAATGCTTTTATCTTTACATAGCCAATAGGCATAACGAAAAAGATCTCGGTGATAAGCACGCACAAGCGTTTCATATTTTCTCTGTCTGTCAATATCACTATTGACCGGGCTGCTGGACTTTTTCTTTCCAAACATGGTTATTATCGACACATGAGTCTCCGTTTGCTCTGTGATTTCTTCTTTGTTTAGGCCATTTTATGGTCGTCTTGCGATGAACGCTTCGCGTATTCGTTCGCTTTCGATCCGTTCAAGTTGTTCGGTAACATCAATTCAAGCGTCGACGGCTTTTTAATTTCATAGTATGGAATAAATCAATATAAAATTGATCTACTTCAAAATCTCATAGCACGAAGTGGCTATAGTACACCTTGTCATCTCGTTAGTCATTGCGACTAACATGTTGAGCAAGATGACACTTCCTTTTGAAGGCTGACTTTACTTTCTCCTAATCAGGAAACTGATTATTTCAATTGGCGTAAGTTAATTGCTTTATATATTCCGACCACACATTATTGTGTGGTTTTTTTTTGCTTATATACTCTTCCTACTTGAAGCCGCAGCGGTGTTGGCTACGTTCGTTTGCCTATGCTTATTGGGACTCACTCACTTGCCGCCTACCTGCAACTCCAAGTTGTTTGGGTATAACTCCATTATTC
>NZ_NDIO01000276.1:0-3490 GCF_002241085.1 Vibrio sp. V03_P4A6T147 | reverse complement strand
GCCTAGTGTGAATAAGTCGTCGATTATCGTGGATAATAAAAGTATGCATTGTTATGGGGTTGTTTCATTAGAATAACTAATTTGAATGTGGAAAATTTGTCATTTTTTAACCAAAAAAATATCACCTAGAATTCATTTCAACAAAGTAAGTTACCGAATTAACAGAGAGGCTATCATGGCACAAGCAATGAATATGGGTACGATTACAGCACCTACCTCTATGGATAAAAAAACCTACGCGGTTAACTTCAAAGGATTGATTGCACATTTAGTTGATATTCTGTTTGTCGACCACAGCGAACCTCGCAGCTACTACGCGAATAATTTGTCTGGTCACATGCAGAAAGATATCGGTTTATACCGTTAATTCAATGTGTAGAGATGTAAAAGCCGACGGATTAAATCGTCGGCTTTTTTGTATTTAAAATTTACTAGTTTCACTGCTCATGAAAACAACGGTTTCCGAAAAACAAAGGCGCAAACTAAGTTGCGCCTTTGTTTTATTCGTCAATGGCTATTATTTTTTGCGACAGTATTCAGCAATGATATACATCGATTGGCCATTGGCTTTACCAGAGATCAACTTAGGATCGTCGCTTAAACTGATACCGCGAACCACAGTACCCTGTTTAATGACTTGGCTTGAGCCTTTGATAGGGAGATCTTTAATGATGGTTACGTCGTCGCCTTTTTTCAGTTCTACGCCATTCACATCACGAGGCTTTTCTGCATCATCATCCATACCAATTTCAGCCCATTTTGCAGCTTCTTCTTCAAGATACATCATATCAAGTAGGTCTTGAGCCCAACCCTCAGTGGCCGCAAGGCGCTTAAGTTGACGCCACGCCAGTACTTGAACGGGTTGCTCTTGGCTCCACATGCTGTCGTTCAAACAACGCCAATGGTTCACATCTACTGTTTCTGGGTTCTCAATTTGGCCTTTGCAGACATCACACAACATAACGGCATGGTCAACAGTAACCATAGTGTGTGGCGCTACCACAAATGGAGCTAATGGAGATTCTGATGAACAAAGCTCACATTTTGATTGGCTGCGTTCAAGTAAAGTTGCTTCAGTAGACATAGTACCCACCTTGTAAAAATATGTAAGCGCGTATTATCCACGTTACGACTGGAATTAAAAGGGGAGATGGCAAAAAGCTTGGTATTCGTGAGGGAATTGAACTAAGTCATCTTCAATAGTAAGAAAATGGGCATCGTGCTTTACGCTGTTATTGCCCAAAGGCATAATGAACGCCGTTTTTATGTTTGTATGTAGGTATCACTGTGGAACTCCTTTCCGCTCCATTTTTAGGAAAATCACTTCGTCTCGAAGGTTCAATGTCAGGCTGGCAGCAACTCTATTGGGATAATCAACTGGTCGCGCAATGCGATGCGACAGGGAATATCGAGGCGACAACGACCCATAGATTTCAGTTGTTAAGTGGTGAAACGCCGATCCAATGTGAACTAAATGTCGAGCTGAGTTGGCAACCTTTTAAACTGAGTTATCAAGCATTAGTTAATGGTGACATTGTCACGCAAGGTGAGCGTTCAGAAAAAGACATTGAAAAACAAACACCATATAGCCCGCCAAAGCCGGAGCGACGTTTTAGCCTTATTGGTCTAGTCTCGCTTGGCATGAAAGCACTGAAAAGTGCCAAGCTGATTAAAGTTGTTCTGGCGTCAGCAAGTATTGCAGCTTATTCGTGGTTATTTTCCTTCCAGTTTGCTATGGCGCTTATTGCCTGTTTGGTGTTCCATGAATTTGGCCATATCAAAGCGATGAAGTATTTTGGTATGAAGACTAAAGGCATTTATCTCATTCCATTTCTTGGTGGCTTGGCATTAAGTGATGAAAAAATCAATACACGTTGGCAAGATGTAGTGATCTCAATTATGGGGCCATTTTTTGGTTTGCTGCTCTCGGTTGTGCTGGTTGTCGTGTACTGGATCACAGGAGAGATATTTTTTGCCGGCCTTGCTGTTTTTAATGCCTTTCTCAATCTCTTCAATCTATTGCCTATATTGCCGCTTGATGGTGGTCACGTGTTAAAAAGCATCAGCTTTTCTATGAACAGCACTTTGGGGATTGCGTTGTGTGCTCTTGCGGCGATCGCTGGTGTCATTTTGAGCTATTGGCTTGGATTAACCCTGTTCGGCTTTTTATTGATTATGGGCAGCATTGAAATTGTAATGGAATGGAAGCAGCGTCATCAAAGTCATTTGCTACCTCTGAATCGATATGGACAAATTGTAGCTTCACTTTGGTATGTCAGTTTAGTGGCTGCGCTTATCGCTATTATTTGGGGTTTTGCAACGACAGGGGATGAGCTGCTACAACTGCCATTACGCATTTTAGGTACTTGAGTCGGTACGTTGACACTTGTAAGCCATGTATCAGAGCACTTTTTGTGCTCATCTTTAAGCGCTTAAATGACATCTTTGTATGAAGAGGCTTCTTAGCACCGATAAACGGCTAATGACAACACTGCAGTTAATATTTATGAGCGATCGGATCTGTCTCGAAAATGTGTAGTTGGCAGGATCTCAATCGCTGGAACTGACTGATTACTCGCTGCAAGTTGTTACCTTTTAAGTATAGAATGAATCTCTTTTACGATGAATGAGACAAAAAAGCATGGATATTTGGAAGAAGCCTATCGATTTAATAACATTAAACGCCACCTCCAAAAACACCTTGATAGAGCATCTCAATATTATTTATACCGATTATACTGATCACTCTTTGTCTGCGACCATGCCTGTTTGTCACTTTACCCATCAGCCGCTTGGTATGCTGCATGGTGGCGCCTCAGTGGTACTTGCGGAAACCCTAGGTTCAGTTGCCGCGAATTTCAGTGTGGATCAAGAACACTATTGTGTAGGGTTAGACATTAATGCTAATCATGTTCGCGCCATGCGAGAGGGGATGGTTATAGGAACAGCGACACCTATCCATCTTGGTATTTCAACGCAAGTATGGCAAATCAATATCACTGATGAGCGCGAACGTTTGGTGTGCACCAGCCGTTTGACGGTCGCAGTACAAAAAATTCGTAACCGTTCTCAAGCTATCAAGGTTGATTTATAAAATGGTGATTGAATTTTCAGGTGGAAAAATCATCGTAACATCCCATGAATTAGTGGTACGAGTATTGGGTGATCTCGCCATCACGCTACAAGCCCAAGCCGATGCTGTTCAGCTCATTGGGAGAGGGGCGAATGTCATCTCTGTAAATTGCTCAGAAAGTAAATGGTCGATTAAGTTGGACAACGAAGAGCAAATTCAGCAACTTTCTCAACAACTCGGCTGTAATATTCTTTAAACAGTGATTAAGACTCTTGCATAACCAATATAAAATGAGGAAACTATCTCTGTTTTTTATAAACTGAGATTTCCTCTTTATGAGTAGCCCACGACTTCGCGTTCAATTTGAATCCTTATTTGAGCACTTTAACGGCCAAGATGTTGGTGTCCAGCTAGAAG
>NZ_NDIO01000326.1:0-3503 GCF_002241085.1 Vibrio sp. V03_P4A6T147 | reverse complement strand
TTAATTATTATTGTTAACTATTTTGAATAATGGTTTGTACTATTTTCATTGCTTCAATGGTTTCGTTCACATCATGGACACGAATAATCTGTGCACCTTTCATTGCAGCTACAGCCGCGCAGGTAACGCTCGCCACCATACATTCAGCTGGTTTTTTATTGAGTAGTTTAAAAATCATTGACTTACGAGACATCCCAGCCAATATCGGCAAACCTAGTTGATGAAATGCGTCTAGATGTGCAAGCAGATAATAATTATGCTCAATGGTTTTGCCAAATCCAAAACCGGGGTCGAGGATAATATTTGCACGCGCGATCCCCACACGCTCACACGCTGCGACTCGATCTTCTAGAAAGAGCTTAACATCCGCTAACACATCTTGATAATGTGGGCTGGTTTGCATCGTTCGTGGCTGGCCTTGCATATGCATGATACAGACAGGCACTTGTGCTTTAGCCGCAACCTCTAATGCCCCCGGCTCTTGCAGTGCACGAACATCATTAATCAAGTCAGCACCACCCTCAACCGCCTGACGCATCACCTCAGCTTTACTGGTGTCAATAGAAATCCAGACGTCATATTTTGCACGGATAGCTTTAATAATAGGAATAACACGAGATAATTCGTCATCGAGAGTCACTTCTGGAGCGCCCGGCCGAGTTGACTCCCCTCCAATATCAATAATGCTGACACCTGCGGCAATCATTTTATCGGCATGCTCTAGTGCCAAATCTAGCGCGTTAAATTTTCCACCATCGGAAAATGAATCCGGAGTCATGTTCAAGATACCCATGACATGAGGACGATCGAGGATAAGTGTCTTTGTTGGGGTTTGAATCTTCATTTTGCTCTAAAACACAAAAACCCCGAGAAAGCTCGGGGTTTAATTTGAATATTAACGATTACTCAGCATCTTTCTTTTCTGAGGACTCAGTGGCTACTTCGTCTTCTGCTGCTGGCTCTACTTTTGGCTCTTGAGCTTTTTCCGCTTCCGCTTTTTCTGCTTGAGCTTTGGCTTGATCAGCCCAACCTGCAGGTTCGCGAATCTCGGTTTTACGCTCCATTAAGTCATCAATTTGGCCTGCATCAATCGTTTCGTATTTCATCAACGCATCTTTCATTGCATGCATAATATCCATATTTTCTTCAAGGATTTTACGCGCACGATCATAGTTGCGGTCAATAATTTTACGAACTTCGTCATCAATCAACTTAGCAGTATCTTCAGACACATGCTTAGTTTGAGTCACGCTGCGCCCTAAGAAGACTTCACCTTCATCTTCTGCATACAACAATGGGCCAAGTTTTTCCGAAAAGCCCCATTGCGTAACCATTTTACGAGCAATGGCTGTCGCACGTTCGATATCGTTTGATGCACCAGTTGAAACGTTTTCTGGGCCGTAAATTAACTCTTCCGCTAAACGACCGCCATACAAGCTTGAAATCATAGACTCAAGATGCAGCTTCGACATGCTAACTCGGTCTTGTTCAGGCAAGTACATCGTTACACCTAAAGCTCGACCACGTGGAATAATCGATACTTTATAAACAGGGTCATGTTCAGGTACCAAACGACCAACAATGGCGTGTCCTGCTTCATGATAAGCTGTCGATGCTTTAGTTTCTTCAGACATCACCATCGAACGACGTTCAGCACCCATCATGATTTTGTCTTTTGCTAACTCAAACTCAACCATTGAAACATTGCGTTTGTTACCGCGAGCAGAGAATAACGCCGCCTCGTTCACTAAGTTCGCCAAATCGGCACCAGAGAAACCCGGTGTTCCGCGAGCAATCAATGAAGGTTCAACATCACCAGCTAAAGGTACTTTGCGCATATGAACTTTCAAGATCTGTTCACGACCGCGAACATCAGGTAAACCGACCACCACTTGACGGTCAAAACGCCCCGGACGCAGCAATGCTGGGTCTAAAACGTCTGGACGGTTAGTTGCCGCAATGACGATAACGCCTTCATTGCCTTCAAAACCATCCATTTCAACCAACATTTGGTTTAAAGTCTGCTCACGCTCATCGTGACCGCCGCCGACACCAGCACCACGTTGACGACCTACCGCATCAATCTCATCAATAAAGATGATACAAGGTGAAGCCTTTTTCGCTTGCTCGAACATGTCACGTACACGAGATGCACCGACACCAACAAACATTTCAACGAAATCAGAACCAGATATAGTGAAGAACGGTACTTTCGCCTCACCAGCAATTGCTTTTGCCAGTAATGTTTTACCTGTACCAGGAGGACCAACCATCAAAACACCCGTTGGAATTTTCCCACCCAGTTTTTGGAAGCGACTCGGATCACGCAAGTAATCCACAAGCTCTTTCACATCTTCTTTCGCTTCGTCACAACCAGCCACATCACCGAACGTGGTTTTGATTTGCTCTTCACTCATCATACGAGCTTTGCTCTTACCAAATGACATGGCACCTTTGCCACCGCCACCTTGCATTTGACGCATGAAGAATATCCAAACACCGATCAGTAGGATCATGGGGAACCAAGAGATAAAAATGGTCCCGAGCAAACTTTGCTCTTCTGGTGGTGTACCTTGTACTTTAACGTTTTGATTAATCAAATCATCAAGCAGCTTTTGATCGTACACGGGCATGTAAGTTACATAGCGAGTACCGCCGCCTCTACGAGTAAAGGAAATTTCACTATTGTTAAATTGAGCTTCTTGAATCTGGCCTTGGCCAACTTCCTGTACGAACGTGGTGTAATCCACTGCTTTGCCGTTACTATCACCAGGGCCAAAGCTCTGGAATACCGACATTAAAACGACAGCTATAACTAGCCACAGAATTAAATTTTTTGCCATATCACTCAAGGTGTAAGCCTCGCGATAACTAATTGTAATTAAAGGTAGGGTACTACAGTTTGTAACCTGTAGCCATATGTTAACTTATGCCTTGTACAGCAAAAACGTTAACCTTTGTAACCAGTGGCTACAACAAAGACTTCTCTTGAGCGAGCTCGCGAAGAGTCTGGTTTTCTTATTTTCACGACTTTAAACAGGTTTCGAACTTCTTTGACATAATCATCAAAGCCTTCTCCCTGAAAAACCTTGACCACAAAACTACCATTTGGAGTAAGAACTTGTCGACACATATCTAGAGCTAGTTCAACCAAATACATTGCCCTTGGCTGATCAACCGAATTATTTCCGGCGATGTTAGGTGCCATGTCTGACATCACCACATCAACCATATCAGGCTGTATACGATCTAATAGTGCGTCCAGCACGGCCTCTTCACGAAAATCGCCTTGTAAGAAAGCAACGCCAACAATAGGATCCATCGGCAAAATATCACACGCGATCACTCGGCCTTTATCACCGACGATACCCGCTGAATATTGAGACCACCCGCCGGGAGCCGCCCCTAAATCCACAACAGTCATTCCTGGCCTAAGCAGTTTATCTTTATTTTGAATCTCTTCTATTTTGAAAATAGCACGCGAACGATAACCTCTCTTTTTG
>NZ_NDIO01000361.1:1531-3504 GCF_002241085.1 Vibrio sp. V03_P4A6T147 | reverse complement strand
CCCATGATGCATTAATCAATTCTGGTTATGAAGGTATCACTGATACATTGGTCAATGCTCTTAATGTAGATAGTAATCAACAACCTAAACGCAAGGTGTTTAATAATGCTTAAATGGCGAAAACTTAATTTAATAGTTATATTAATCACAGGGTTGTTGGGCTGTAGTCCTGAGCCTTATTCCGTTGATGTCGGCTTTACCAATGGAAGCACGACAGGCGAACATGGTGTTACGAATATGTCAATCACTTCCGAATCTGGTGGTAAGGCTAACTTTGCTATGGGGGCAATCAGTGGCTATCCAGGCGCTCATTCATCAGGAGGGAGAATAGGGGTGCCAGTTCACATAGATGGTTATTGGGCAAAAGGATGGGAATATCCTTTTGAATCTTATCACCGAATATCTGCCGCTATTCCTAAAGACGCTGAAGCTAAAATGAAAGTAATGGATAACTATTACAAGAATTTTAAGCGTGATTATGGCTCAATGCAGGTAATTGTTGATGGGCCTAGAGTCAGAGTTTTTTATACCAAAGGCTGCTCTATAACATTAAACGATTGCACTCCTAAAAAGAATGGCGATCCAAATGGTTGGGTTGTTAAAGATCCTAAAGGTACTAGAGATATCGTTGTTCTTTTTGATGGTGTCGGTGAATCTTCCACTACCCCTTTTCCTGACACGCACTTTTCTGAATTAGAAAGTCGTAAAAAAGCTAACCAATAAGTGGGGGCGGATTTAATCGCCTCAAGGTATTTAATAATGGTTAATTGGAAAAATAGTCTCTATCTCATATTGTTCTTTAGCTTATGGGGCTGTGGTCCAGAGCCTTAAGTGGTAGATGTTGGGCTTATTAATGGCAGTGCTACAGGGCGACATTCTGTATATAGAATGACTGTTACTACAGTATCAGGGGGCAAAGTAAACTTTGCTATGGGAGCCATCAGTAGTTATCCTGGCGCTCATTCGTCAGGCGGGCGCATGGATGCCCCTATCTATTACGGATGTGATGAAGTTAAAAAGGGCGATTCTATTCTTCGCTATCATTGAAAAAGACATTCACATTAACATTAAGAACCACAGCCAGATTGTGTAAGATTTCATCCGTCACACGTATCATACCTGTTTCAATCTTAGCTAATTTACTGCGAGTCAGATCCATACCGCGTAATGTTGCAATACGCTCAACATCCTGCTGAGACAAGCCTTTGTCTAAACGGGTCTTTTTTATCCTTTCGCCAGTGATGTTCTTTGGTTTTGTGATCGAGTTCATAATATTCAGTGCACCTAAATGGGTGCATTGAACTATCTCAGATAGTACTATATCCATGTGCACCTATATGGGTGCAAGTTGTATTTATAAGAGGAATAGTGCGAATGAATAATAAAAAGACCTTACTAGCAGTGAGTCTGGCGGGCATCATCACAGGATGTGGTGGAAGCGACGGAGATAGTGGTAGTAATACTTCAGAACTACAGGCTCAAATCATTGATGGTTACTTAGTTAATGCAGAAGTGTATGTTGACCGCAATGGTAATAAGGTCGCTGATGAAGATGAGAAACTGGAGGGGACAACGAATGCTGAAGGCTACATTAGTTTGGCTGAAAGCGATAAAGATTATGTGCTCATTGCCCGTGCTGTAGCAGGTCAAACGTTTGATACGGATAAAGGTGGCACCATTACAGCAAGCTTTGAATTATCGGCACCAGCAGGTGCTATGGTACTCAACCCTTACACTACACTTGCTGTTATTGAAGATAAAACCATTGATGAAGTTGCGAGTGATCTCAATATCAATTCGGCGTTAATTTCTGGTGACTACGTAAAGGCTAAAAGCGGTATTGATGCCGATGAAGCTAAAAAGATACATCTCGTCGCTCGTTCTTTAGCTCTAAAGTTAGAAGATAATATTATTCAATCTGCTTCTAATGTCAGCACTCTCAAGACGGAGTTATCTAATATTCAAAGTCACGT
>NZ_NDIO01000361.1:0-1486 GCF_002241085.1 Vibrio sp. V03_P4A6T147 | reverse complement strand
GTGAACAAAGGGACAGATCTTGACGGAATTGTCATCAAAGATGGGAATGTAGCTGCTGCACCTAAAACCGCTCAAGAATTACTCGTGGGAAATACTTATGACGCGATTCCAACCAATTCCTTCTACTTTACAGATGAAGGTGTGTTACAGGTAACCTTCACATCTGAGAACGTATCGTGGCTAGATGATAATGGTGCTCCTGCGGGAAGTATGCCAATTAAATACGCCTACAGTGGATACCAAACCAATGATGGGCATGAAGAAATTCTCTTTATCGCTGATAATTTCTACCTTTCTGTTACTCCACAGAATGACATGACTTTAATGGCAAATAGTACGCTTGGTATCAATAAAAACAGTTATCCTCAAGATACCAGTATTGTTAACGCTGATTTTGCGGGTAAAACGCTTTATCACTTCTGGGATGATTCGAGAACATCATCGGCACAGCCTAGTTTATCTAAATTTGCCTTTCATAACGATGGTACAGTTACTGTTTCGGAAAGAAATGTCCAAGGGAGTTGGGTTGAACATGCAGCAGTTAACTGGGAAGTCGCTAATGCTCAACTGATTATGGATGTGCCAGAGGAGGCAGGTAAACAATTTACTTGGTCGTTTAGTACTCTACAGCACGATGGCTTACGTATTGCGTATGATGATCGTCGTATCCCTCTCTTTTTTACAGAAAATGAAGATCTTGCTACTAGCCTATATCTGAAGTGGGTCGCTTTATCAAAATAATTTAATGCCATCTCCTCAAGCTGTCTTGGGGAGATATCTCTATCAACTAGTGTAATTAAAGAGCAGTAAGATAATGATAAAGCGAGATTTTAAATGGAACTAGCCATTCATCATTCAAAGGTAAGATCAGGAAATGGAAAAGCGAAATACTTTGTTCGTACAGGCGAAGTCATCTCGTCTAATCTTGAATCCACAACACATACCTATTCTGATACAACCGTAACAGGTAGATCGTACATAACCAGTAGAACTAAAAAGAAAACGGTATTTTGGCTTAGATTTGATAACGGACAGGAAAGAAAGTATGTACTCAATAGTGATGTAGATATTCTGTCAGGTCAAAAAATAAGCTTACTGTATTTGGAAGGGAAGAAATCAACTTGCTTGGTTGGTATCGCGAATCATACCGCAGGTGAATACATTCCATACTTTAGTCGAACAGAGTTCCGTAAAGTGTTTAAACCCAACAGAGAAAATATGACATTGCTCGCTAGCGTTGGTTTAGTGGGTAGTGTCGCCCTTTATCACTCTGAGGTCGGGAAGCATGATCTAAACATCGCCGAATGGCTGGTCGGCGGATTCTTCTATGCTATGGGTGTCTTTTTTGTGTCTGGTTTGGTGTTTCTATTTATTGCATTAATTCAAACTATTTTAGACTTTGATTATTATTTATTTAAGAAAGAAGTTAAAAATAACTTAAATAAAATTCTTTAATGACTTAATTAAAAGGCATTGTTATTAATAG
>NZ_NDIO01000069.1:0-3528 GCF_002241085.1 Vibrio sp. V03_P4A6T147 | reverse complement strand
GCAAAGGGAAAGGGAAAAGTAAGGAAGTTTATCGCGTGAATAATATGAAAATAGTAACAGATGAATTGTGTTACTAAAGTGATCATGGCAGTTTAAAAAAATGATCTGAGGATAAAAAAGCAACAATTGAACTATAAAACTACGGTCTAATCCATAATTTATATCGTTCGTACTTCCAATTTTAATCTCAAACTGTTTTACTTGCACCATCTCAGTGCGACTAAAAATTATAACTTGTGTAATTAAAAGTTTACACTCACTTTTAGCACTGCCTAACAAACACAACATTGGTAAATAGTTTATGGCAAGTAGTTCAAGAGGTCATTTCTCATCGAGACTTGGTTTTATTATGGCGGCTGCAGGTTCTGCGGTTGGCCTAGGGAATGTGTGGGGTTTTCCGACCAAAGCGGCAAGTAATGGTGGCGCGGCATTTTTGGTGATTTATTTGGCGATGGTATTCTTGCTGGCGTTTCCAATGCTGGTTGCGGAATTGACGATCGGGCGACATGGACAATCTAACCCCATCGCTTCTTTAAGAAGTATCTGGACCAAAAATCGTGCGGCGGCGGCACTGTTTGGTATTATCGCGATGATTGCCTCATCGATGATCCTCAGTTTTTACTCCATTCTTGCCGGATGGCTTATGGGTTTTGCGGCATCTCCTATATTAGGCTTGTTGGGTTTACAGACGGCGGCCGATTGGTTAGTGAATTTTAGCGGCTTACGCAATGTTTTACTGGCTCTCGCATTTTCTTTGCTCACTATTTATGTTGTGCGAAAAGGTGTCGCGGACGGTATTGAAAAATGGTCTACCCGTTTGATGCCAGTGCTTTTTATTCTATTCGGCGCCATGATTGCTTATATCTTTACCCAAGATGGGGCAATGGAAGGATTGAAGATGTATTTGATCCCTGATATTGCGCACATCACTCCCAGTTTATTAGTAGACGCAATGGGGCAAGCTTTCTTCTCTCTCTCTTTAGGTGTTGGAGCGATGATCGTTTATGGCTCATATCTTAAGAAAGATGTTAATTTGCCAAAAACAGCGGCGCAAGTCGCGGCGATTGATACGGGAGTGGCGTTTGCCGCTGGCCTTTTGATTCTCCCAGCAATGTTTGTGGCTAAAAATCATGGTGTCGAAATTTTTGATGATGCAGGCAACTTGATGAGTTCGGGCGATTTAGTCTTCACCGTGCTGCCTGCGATGTTTGATAATATGGGCAGTGCAGGGGTGTTGCTCGGCTTTGGTTTCTTTATTTTGATGGTTATCGCAGCGCTAACTTCTTCAATTTCTATGCTAGAAGTACCAGTATCTTGCGCGCAAGATGAACTAAAAATGACTCGTAGCCAAGCAACATGGATGATCGGTGGAGCCATTGCGCTGCTGAGCATCATCATTTCCCTTAACTTTGGGGCGTTATTTAACCTAGTGGCTAACGTCTCGACCGTCTATATGCAACCTTTATTAGGTGTGGTTTGGGCTATTGTGGTGGGTTGGGTTTGGCATCGTAATAAATTGCTTGATGAGATCAAACAAGGTAACCCAGACATTGCACAAAGCCTATTCTGGAAAATTTGGCCATGGTACGTGCGTTTTGTTTGCCCCGTGGCGATTTTAATGGTCTTTGCTTATTCATTAATTTAGCGCATTCCTAAGGCTCTCATCCGAGAGCCTTTTTATCATCCTACGGCCTTGAACCTTGCATTTATTGGTATCTGTGTTGTTTAACGCTATACTCAGCCGCCTATTCTGCAGTTAGTGATTCACATGTTTGATATTCTTTATACTCACAATGATTTTCTCATCATCAACAAGCATCCCAATGTTTCTGTACACAAAGATGACGGGGATACGATGCTGCTGCAAGAAGTGGGTAAGGTTTCAGGTGATGGCCAGCTCTACTTAGTTCATCGGTTGGATAAAATGACGTCCGGCATTTTATTACTTGCCCGCCACCAAGCTGCGGCCAGTGAGTTGTCTAAAAACTTTGCAGCAAGGGAAGTCGAGAAATTCTATCTTGCCATTGGCAGTAAAAAGCCTAAAAAGAAACAGGGTTTGATAAGCGGTGATATGGAACGCTCTCGACGTTCGTCGTGGAAGTTAGTAGCGACACAAAATAACCCTGCAGTAACGCAGTTTTTTTCCTGTTCTGCTGAGCCGGGTGAACGTCTCTTTTTATGTAAACCTTTTACCGGAAAAACCCACCAAATTAGGGTTGCTTTGAAATCACTCGGCTCTGCGATTGTCGGTGACCCGATTTATCATTCTCATGATGATTCAGATAGAGGCTATCTACACGCTTTTGCGTTACGTTTTTGCTATCAGGATCAGTGGTATCAATTTATCTGCGACCCACGCAATCAAGTAGCGATGGGGCAGAAATGGAACTCAGACATTGTTAGCCAAGGGATTGAATCTTGGTTAACACCTTGGAATCTAGTTTGGCCGAAAGTAAACAAATGACAGAACAAACAATGCAACGCTCAGCGCTTTCTCACTTTTTTACCCATATTGAGCAGCAGCTCTCCTGCAATACCGGTGAAATTCGCCGCTTATTTCATGGCCGAGGTCGTCAGTGGCCAGGTCTAGAACAGCTCACCTGTGACTGGTTGCAAGGGCAGTTAGTCGTCAACTTATTTAAAAATGTCGAAGAAGATTTTCTCGCGGAGTTAAAAGCGGGTTTGTCGCACCTAACAACCCGTCCGTTATGGCTAGAAAAGCAAGGTCGTTGTGTTTTACTTCAGCATCGATATGCCGATGGCGCGCCTTCAGAAACAGTATGGGGAGAATTAGACCCTTACCCTGTGGTGATCGAAAATGGCTTAAAGTACCAATTGAGCATTGGGCGTAACCAGAATTTTGGTCTGTTTTTGGATATGCGCTACGGCCGTGAGTGGGTTTCATCTCACGCTAAACATAAAAATGTACTGAATCTATTTGCCTATACTTGCGGTTTTTCAGTAGCAGCTATTGCTGGTGGTGCTGACCAAGTTGTGAATGTCGATATGGCCAAAGCATCACTGGCTAAAGGCCGTGAAAACCATCAATTAAATGGCCACAATCTCAATTCAGTGAAGTTTCTTGGACATGATATTTTCAAGTCTTGGGGAAAAATCAAAAAATCAGGGCCATATGATCTGATTATTATTGATCCTCCTTCGTTTCAAAAAGGCAGCTTTGCGCTGACTAAAGATTATCAACGTATCTTACGCCGTTTACCAGAGTTGTTAGAACAAGGCGGCGAAGTGCTTGCATGCGTTAATTCACCAGCCGTAACCTGCGACTTTTTAATCGAAGGGATGAAGGTGGAAGCGCCATCACTTACTTTTCAAGCTCGCCTAGAAAACCCACCAGAGTTTGAAGATATTGATCCGCAAGCCAGCCTGAAAGCACTGATTTTCTCCTGAGTAGAATGGAGATCAGGTAAGATCACGCCATAATAAAGTTGGTTATGGTGTGATTTCTCCCGACTTCAGAAATTATTAATTTTCAAAAATATGTTCAATCGGTGAGGGTTTAGAATAGAT
>NZ_NDIO01000025.1:0-3533 GCF_002241085.1 Vibrio sp. V03_P4A6T147 | reverse complement strand
AAATATACACTTTATTGCATAAATGGTTATTCTCATGCGTGGATTCTACACTCCGCTTTGTGCTTGTTCTCTCGATGTAGCGAAAGAGTTTGCTGAATATCATCATGTAACGGGGGATGGAGAGATTTACCAAACTTCGTTGATGAGTGCGTTGATTGCTGGCGTTTATGAAGGCGCAACAACGGTTGAACAACTGCTGCAACATGGCGATTTTGGCTTGGGCACATTCAATCAATTAGACGGTGAACTGATCGCGTTTGATAAAGAAGTTTTCCAATTAAAAGCCGATGGTTCGGCTAACCCCGCACACTTAGCGCAGCAAACTCCCTTCGCCGTCATGACTTTTTTCACTCCTGATGTCGAAGTTCCCATCACCTCTAAAATGTCTCGTGCTGACGTTCATCATCTGATTGATGAACTAGTACCCAGTGACAATATTTTCTGCGCAGTACGCATTGACGGTTTATATCAGTTTGTCAGAACGCGTACCGTGCCGCGTCAAACTCGCCCATTTCGCCCAATGTTGGATGTTGTAAAAGAGCAGCCCACATTTAATTTCACCTTCAAACAAGGCGTTATCGCCGGTTTTAGAAGCCCGCAGTACACCACAGGTATTAACGTTCCGGGGTATCACGAACATTTCATTACCGAAGATAGAAAAGGCGGTGGCCACATACAGGACTACTCTATTTCGTCGGGCTTTTTACAAATTGGCAAAGTATCGCGCTTGGTAATTGATACCCCGACTTCGCTAGATTTCCTTAAAGCCAACCTAGCTCCCAATGACATCCGAACCGCGATTGAAAAAGCGGAAAAATAGCGCTGAACAGGAGAAAAAGAATTGAATTGAAAAAAGCCGCCAGATAGCACCACCACTTCGTGAAGAAGTGTCAACGTCAGTCAACAATAAGGGTATAAAAATGAATACAAAACCTACCACTAGAAATGGCGCTCAATTAATCGCTCAACAGCTGGAATCTTTGGATGTCCGCTATATTTTTGGCATTCCGGGGGCCAAAATTGATCGGTTATTTGACGCCATTGAAGACACCAATATTCAAATGATCCCAGTGCGTCACGAAGCCAATGCGGCCTTTATGGCCGGCGTCATCGGCCGTTTAACTGGCAAAGCCGGAGTCACCATGGTGACCTCAGGCCCGGGCTGTGGCAACTTGGTTTCAGGGGTTGCCACTGCCAATTCAGAAGGTGACCCGCTGGTTGCTATCGGCGGCGCGGTCAAACGAGCAGATCAACAAAAGCAAACGCACCAGAGTATGGATACCGTCAGTATTTTCCGCTCTATCACAAAATCCAGTGCAGAAATTCAACATGTTGATGCCGCCAGCGAAGTGATGGCCAATGCCTTTCGCACAGCAGAATCAGGCCGGCCGGGGGCGTGTTTCGTTAGCATTCCCCAAGATGTGTTATCCGACCACACTCTCACCGATATTATTGTTCCCTCACGTAATGTTCATTCAAGCCAAGCCAGCCCAGAAGCGATAGAAGAAGCCATTACCCGAATCGAGCGGTCACAGCGCTGCGTCGTTTTACTCGGCTTACACGCCAGTCGCGCTGAAAATGCTCAAGCCATCAGCCGTTTTTTGCGCACCACTCAACTGCCTGTAGTCGGAACCTATCAAGCCGCTGGGGCAGTTGATATTAACTATTATCACCATTTCGCTGGCCGCGTAGGTTTATTTAACAATCAGCCCGGAGATGTATTGCTGCAAGATGCTGACCTGATTGTCACTATTGGTTTTAACCCCATCGAGTACGACCCAGAGCTTTGGAACGCAAAACAGTCCCCAATCATCCACTTAGACATTGAACCAGCAGAGTATCAGCTCAATTACCAACCTTGTGTGGAAATTGTCGGCAATATCGTTCAATCACTGGATGATATGATCGATTGTGTCACCAATTTCGCACGCCTCTCTCCCAAAGCCTTATCGATTTTAGAGGAAGTGGCACAACAGCGGCAGATAATA
Source organism: Vibrio sp. V03_P4A6T147 (assembly GCF_002241085.1). Classification (NCBI taxonomy): domain Bacteria; kingdom Pseudomonadati; phylum Pseudomonadota; class Gammaproteobacteria; order Vibrionales; family Vibrionaceae; genus Vibrio; species Vibrio sp. V03_P4A6T147. The sequence goes on along the minus strand of NZ_NDIO01000025.1, from coordinate 1,545 downwards.
AAATCCTATCCTACTCGTCAATCTCAGCATGGGTTTCATCCATTAACCTTAATCAAAGCGATGCAATCCATTATTACCCCAGACACCACCTTGTGTCTGGATATGGGCAGCTTCCATATCTGGATTGCGCGCTATTTAAGCTGTTTTCGCGCCCGTCAAATGCTGATTTCAAATGGTCAGCAAACCATGGGCGTTGCCCTACCTTGGGCGATTGGTGCAAACCTGCTTAAACCCAGCACCAAAGTGGTCTCTGTTTCTGGTGATGGTGGCTTCATGCAATCAAGCATGGAGTTAGAAACTGCCGTCCGCCTAAAATGCAACATTGTACATATCATCTGGGTCGATAACGCCTACAACATGGTCGAGATACAAGAGATGACAAAATATCAACGCCCTTCTGGTGTCAGATTTGGCCCGATAGACTTTAAAGCGTATGCCGAATCATTTGGCGCGCAAGGCTTTGCCGTGACCGAACGTCATCAACTGATGCCTATGCTGCATCAAGCCATGGAAACTCAAGGACCTGCTGTCATCGCTATCCCCGTTGATTACAGCGACAACTACAAGTTGATGCTACCCAGAACACAAGAAAATCGAGATCCAATTTTTGAGCATATCGAAGGAGAAACAATATGAATGGTTTAACCCATAAAGTCGCTTTAGTCACGGGTGCCGCCAACGGCATCGGCTTTGCGATAGCACAGCGTTTATATGATGAAGGGGCCAATGTAGTACTGGCCGACTGGAATGAAGAGCAGCTCGCCACCGCCATCGAAGCTTTTGACTCAACACGCGTCGCGGCGCAAGTAATTGACGTATCCGACCCTAAAAAAGTAAAAGCTATGATCGATAACGCCGTATCACGCTTCGGTAAGCTCGACATTTTAGTCAACAATGCGGGCATCCACATCCCCGGCTCCGTCTTAGAAAGCAGTGTTGAAGATTGGAAGAAAATATCAGCGGTGAATATTGATGGCGTCGTGTATTGCTCTAAATTTGCCTTACCTGAACTGCTAAAAACGCAGGGGACCATAGTCAACACCGCTTCAGTCTCTGGCTTAGGTGGCGACTGGGGTGCCGCATTTTACTGCGCCAGTAAAGGCGCGGTAGTCAACCTCACTCGCGCCATGGCGTTAGACCACGGTGCCGCTGGCGTGCGAATTAACGCCGTGTGCCCAAGCTTAGTTAAAACCAATATGACCAATGGTTGGTCGCAAGAGATTAGAGATAAATTTAACGAGCGCATCGCACTAGGCCGCGCCGCAGAACCGAGCGAAATTGCCGCCGCAGTGGCCTTCTTAGCCAGTGACGATGCATCGTTTATTAATGGTGTCAATTTACCCGTCGATGGTGGCGCTACCGCTTCCGACGGCCAACCTAAAATCGTTTAACCACGAAAACTCAGCCAGTACCTAAACCATTTTCCGTGCTGGCTGATATTTTAGTTACACTTGATGCAGCCGAAATTTGCTCCAATTAATTTCTGTCTAAGTCTAGTGGCAAGGATAAATTAGTTGCATCACGAATATCAATACACTGTGTTCT
>NZ_NDIO01000309.1:0-3542 GCF_002241085.1 Vibrio sp. V03_P4A6T147 | reverse complement strand
TAATGATTCATCGTCACTTTCCCATTCTTTCATCCAACTGATTTCATTGATCCAACTGCCTGCTTTACGAGGCCAATCTTGAGAACTTAACCTCTCTGAATCTGGGCTTTGAGCACTGATATTTTCCAGCCAAAACTGAGCCGCTCTGGCTTGAGACATGGGTTTAATATGCACCAGATCTTGCTCAGGAACTGGCATTGATTGGTGAGTGAAAATCCATTTTCTTTGGTATTGATCCAAAGGCAAATACGACATTGAATTTCCTTAATGTTTTAGCTGACTTGTGAATATAGCCGCTTTACTTTTAAAACGATAACCCATTAGCTTGGGCGCCAATCAGCATTAACCAATGCTGTTAGGTTGTGATCTTCCCATTGGCCATCAATGAGCAAATAATTTTTAGCGTGACCTTCGGCCTGAAAGCCCATTTTCATCAACACCGCTTCACTGCGTTTGTTGATTGGCATATAACCAGCCATGATACGGTGTAGGTTTTGTACCTTAAACATGTAGTGGCACGCCATTTTTAATGCACGGCCCATGATGCCTTTACCTTGTGCATTCTTCGCTAACGAATAGCCGAGATTACAAGCATAAAATGGAAAGCGTGAGAGGTTACTAAACGAAATGGTGCCAAGCATGTCACCACTGTTAATATCGATGATGAGCAAATAATAGCCTAATTGCATTTTATGCAGCTCACCAAGTTTAATCAGCCGCTGTGCCCACCCGTAAGCCTCAAAAAACGCCGCTTCTCGCTTAGGTTCCCAAGGCCGTAAATGTTCACGATTACTCGTAAAATAGGCGGCGATCATCTCCGCATCTTCAAGTTTTGCGGTTCGCACTAAAATATCATTGTCCACTTCATACACTTGGGACAAGGTGCTGCATGACTGCATCAATTTTTCCTAATTCCGTAGTCGCGTAGCTTATTGGCGATAGAGGTGTGTGATACGTTTAAACGCTTAGCCAACTTACGGCTTGAAGGGAAAGACTGATATAAACGTTCCAAAATTTGAGATTCATACTCTTTCATAATGTCATCTAATGAGCCATCAAGATTGACATGGGTATTGCCAGTATGAACGGTTTCAAGCTGCGGCAGATGGAAGAGATCCACTGTTAACTGATTATCAGACATCTCCGTTAGCGCCCTGAGCACCATGTTGTCCAACTGTCGTACGTTGCCTGGCCATTGGTAATGAGAGAGCTGATCCGCCAAATCTTCCGCTAGTAGTGGTTTGGCCATACCCATTTTCTTAATGTGTTTCGCCACGAACAGTTCAAGCAATGGCTGAATGTCGTTAGACCGCTCACGCAAAGTAGGAATACGGAGAGTTAACACATTCAGACGATAAAAAAGATCTTCACGAAATGCGCCTGATTCGGCTAAATCTGCCAACTTGTGACGCGTCGAGGCAATCACACGAACATTAACATGAACTTCATGCTCCTCACCAACGCGGCGGAATGTACCATCTTGCAAGAAGCGCAGTAGTTTAATTTGTAAATGAGGGCTCATCTCCCCGATTTCATCGAGAAAAACTGTGCCGCCATTCGCCTGTTCAAAAATACCTTTATGGCCTTGTTGATGATTAAATGACCCTGGCGCATGACCAAACAACTCCGTTTCCGCGACATCATCCGGCATTGAAGCACAACTCAGAACTAAGAAAGGAAAGGAGGCACGGTGAGAGCGATTATGGCAAGCCTTGGCCAACATCTCTTTACCCGTTCCGGTTTCGCCTTCTATAAGCAAAGGTTGATCAAGCATTGACAGCTTCTTAGCTTGGCTAATGAGCGCTTTATGGCGGTTAGACACTCCGACAAAATGTTCAAAACCAAGGTTATTGTGTAAAGGCAAAGCATCATCGACGACGCCGCTAGGGCTTTTAGAACGAATCATCATCATGGTACTCGCCAAGGTGGATTCTTTCGACTCACCCGTAATATAAACAGGCATCATCTCCATCAGATAATCGAGACCATCGTGTACGATCTCCTCACGTTGTCGTGCTTTGTTGCCTTCAAGCCAGCGTGATAGGTTAAAGAAAGGTAATAATGCAGAAATGGGCTGCCCTATCACCTCTTTCTCTGTTTTGTTAAACAGCGATAACGCTGAATAGTTTGCCATATCAACAAACCCTTTCAGATCAATCGCCAGCACCGCATCAGGCACGTTGTTGAGTAATGAAATTAACTCGGTGTTATGCCGCTCCATGGGCATGAATTGAATTTTCCGAACATCTTTTACGCCAGAAATTCGGCGAATTTCAGCCATCAATTCACTGAATGTTTCAAAATCAATGTCAGGGCAGTTGAGGTAAATAATGCCGATGACATCGATTTCAATCCCACGCAAATCAATGTTTCTCGATGCAAGAATATCGAGCAGTTCTCGGGTTAAGCCGAGTCTATCTTCACAAGAGACTTCAAGACGCACTTAAAAATCCTAATAAAAGTGTCAGGAAAAGTTGACAGTAGTTTCTATCAAGCCTTGTATGGCGTCAAGTTATCTCATGTTTTGAGGTTCACATTCGGGCATATTATTTGATAAATGTTGCTTATTTCACCGTAAGCGCGGCGATTCTTGCGACGATCTGTTTGCGAATCGCCCCTAATTTTACTTTTCTGTCTGGCTGCCATGTCATCGGCCTGAGCAGTGCCATGGCTTTCAAACCAAGACGAGCGGTCAATATTCCCACTCCTAAACCTTGCCCTGCCCGCGCGGATACTTTTCCGGCTAAATCCATAGAAAGGAGATCCATGCTGGCGTCGATGGCGAGTTCGCTGGCACCTGCCGCTGCCATATTAACCAATACTGACTTAAATAAAGAGAGACGAGACCAGTAACCCAATGGCACTCCATACAATTTTGCCAGTTGATCAATCATAGTGAAATTACGCCATGCCACTAACAACATATCTGCGATGGCTAAAGGGCTAATTGCCACTAGTGCTGCCGCTTCTGTTGAATATTGTGAGACGATTTTGGTTGCTTGTTTATCTTGTTCACTCACCACCATAGCATCGTACATATCGAGTATTTCAGCATCACTGTGTGAAGCATTAACGCTGTTTAACCAACGATCATAGGCTGGGCTTTCGGTTTTTATGCCACTTTGTTTAGCTAGAGCTTGGCAGAACGCGAGCCCATGACCAACACTGTCGGTTTGCATAAGCTGTTCGCTTTGCTCTTGAATACTAAAATGATGGCGAAGTGCTCGTAACTTCCACAGCTCTTTGATTAAGGTACTTAAGCCTAACGATGCCAAACCAGCAATAAATCCCGCCCAGCCTAATGCTAACCAGTCCGCTGATTGAATCGCCGTGATAACTGAATCGATAGCTTGCCAACCGATTAAACCTGCAAAGCTTATAACTAATGCCGCAGCTCGCCATTTCCGACCTTGTGATGGACGAATGATTTGCTCCAACTCTTTTTCCGCAGCACTCTCTTCATTGCTGATCGGCATTGGAATGAAGGCTTCATTATTTTGAAACTGCTGTTGAGCCGTAAGCTCTGGCGTACTCTTCTGTTG
>NZ_NDIO01000071.1:0-3550 GCF_002241085.1 Vibrio sp. V03_P4A6T147 | reverse complement strand
ATAGAGACTTGCCACACTATTTCCTTGTCCAAGAGCACTTAAAATGTCCATAAACACTTTTTTGAGCCCGCCATCGAGGCAATTGAGGTCGCTTTGTAAAAATGACCATAACAGCTCGAGAGCTTCTTCATTACGGTTAACTTGATGATATTGAAGCGCTAACTCACTTGCTATGTGAGCGTTGTTTGGCTCAGCGGAAAAAATCTCTTCTAATGCTTGAATCTCTGGGCTGTCAGCGGCTTGCTTGTGCAGCTCCAGTTTGGCGATTAAGCTTTTGTAGTAACCATCTTGATACTCTAGTGGGATGCGTTCCAGTTCTGTTTCTGCCGCTTCATACTGCTGAGTTTCCAGAAACACATCAGCGAGGGCCAGTTTGACCTCTGCTTTTGCTTTCATATCGTCAGGTAGACTTAGTAGCAAGGGTAGTGCTTGCGAATGTTGTGTTTGCTCTATCAGCGTTAAGGCTTGCTGTAGCGAAACTTCATCGTGGCTTGGCAAATGTTTGTTTAACATTGTATTCACTGTTTCTATGGTCTGAGCACCTGCTAAACCGTCGACCGCTTGACCATTAATAAACAGAGCGATTGTTGGCAGGGCTTGAACACCAAATTGTGCTGCCACTTGCTGTTCTTGTTGGCAGTTGAGAATAGCCAAGGTGAATGCGCCACTGTGTTGTTGCGCTACGCTTTGTAATTCAGGAATGAGTTGTACGCTCTCTTGATTCATGGGTGCCCAAAAATAAAAGAGAATAGGAGTCTCAACTGAGCGTTCGAACACCTCTCGAAAGTTGTGCTGATTGACCTCAACGATGTAAGGTGATTGCATGATATTTTCCTTGCGATAATCAAGTTTATAGTCTTAGAAATAGGGGTGAAAATTGGAATATCAAGGGCAAATGAAAAACGCTACCGTTAAAGTAGCGTTTTTTATCTCTCAAAGAGAGGGCAAGCAAAGGTGTCTATAATATTAAAAATAGTGTCAGCGCAACACCGACACTGAGCCAATTTAATTGGTGTAATGTCATATTCGTCGTACCACATGTAACGCTTTATATTGGATTAACTGGGATATCCAGAGTTGTATCATGTCACATGAATGTTACGAATTAATGACAATTAAGTTGGTTGTGCTACTTTATGCAACCGTCGGTTTATCCACTGATAAGTATCGCTTTTGTCATTATCGTATACCTTGCTATTCACAAAAAATATAGGCCAGTTTTGGTTAAGCACGATGTTGTAATATATTTTTCAACGCAGGTTCTAGGTGTGAAAACTGGAAGTGAAATCCTAGCTCGGTTAGCTTTTTAGGTTTTGCTCTAATACTGTCAAACAGTAAAACAGCCGCTTCACCCATTGCAAGGTTTAGAACCCATTTGGGAGTGAATAGTATGTGTGGTCGACGTAATGTTTTCGCCAATAGCTGGCTAAAATGCTTATTAGGTACGGGATGTGGAGCACAGAGGTTAAAAGCACCTTGTGCATGTGGCGTGTCTAATAAATAGGCTATCGCTCGTGCCATATCTAATAAGTGGATCCATGGCATATACTGCTCACCCTTACCAAGAGGGCCGCCCAAGCCTAAACGGTAAGGTGGCAGCATTTTCTTTAAAGCACCACCATCGCTAGCGAGCACGATCCCCGTACGCAATAGGCACACTCTAGTTTTTTCTGATTGCGCTTGGAGGGCGATGCGCTCCCATTTTTCGCAAACGTGATGAGGAAAACTTTGTTGGTGCACATGTAATGTTTCATCAAACGGATGAGACTGTTGGTCACCATAATAGCCGACGGCCGAGCCACTGATGAAAACGGAGGGTGGTTCAGTACTGGCATGGATGAGTTCAACTAACCGCTCTGTTATTTCCCATCGACTAGCGCAAATGATCGCTTTTTGCTGTTTGCTCCAACGTTTGTCGGCGATCGGTTCTCCTGCAAGATTGATAATGGCGTCAAATTGATTCGCGTCTTTTAAACTCGCTAGGGAGGTCAGGTAGGTGATACTACCTTTGTCTACATGGGCGAGCTGCTGCTTAGCTCGCTCTATATCGCGCGTGAGGAGGTAGATATTGTGCGTGAAAATCTGTTTCATCAGCTCTTTACCGATAAAGCCAGTCCCTCCCGTTAATAGTATTTTCATGTTTCTACCTCATTGGTCTGTGCGATATCACCTAAATGGTGGTGATGAGAACGATAGCCATGTTAGTTAAGTGGCGATGCTTGTTTGCCATCTAACCTAATATAGGAAACTTATTTAGCATACGTGAATTGTTCGTGGTGATAAATGACAATGTTTATCCATAACTCAAGATGACGAAGTGTGCTGAAATTCGTACAATCTGTAGCTCCAAAATACGGAGATAAAAGTATGAAGTTGTTTTTTGCTTCGGATTTACACGGTTCACTGCCTGCTACTGAAAAAGTGCTCAGTCTATTTGAACAGTCAGGTGCAGACACTTTAGTACTGCTAGGAGACCTTTTAAATCATGGTCCGCGTAATCCTATACCTGATGGGTATAATCCGACCGCAGTGGCGGAGTGCTTGAATCGATGGGCGCCGCATATTGTGGCGGTCAGAGGCAATTGTGATAGCGAAGTCGATCAAATGCTGCTCGACTTTCCGATGATGATGGATTTTTGTTGGGTAGTTTTGGAGTCAGGAACTCGTTTTTTCTTAACGCATGGCCATCAATATAATGCTCAAAATAGGCCACCATTAAAAAAAGGTGATGTTTTGATCCATGGCCACTCGCACATCCCTATGGCGCAAGGTCAAGATGATGTCATTATTGTCAACCCGGGGTCCGCGACCTTTCCACGTAATGAATTCCCCCCAAGCTACGCTATTTATACGGATGGATTATTTCAAGTCATGGGGCTAGAGGGACAACAACTGGCGCAATATCGTTTAGCGACTAGCTCTTAAACCCGTCGCTATCTGATTTACCTGTTGTCTGAATGACCCAGATCTCGCTCTGGGTCAATGATATCTCTGACTCGTTGCTTAAGAACCTTTGCTTCAGGGAAACCACCATCATGTTTACGTTCCCAAATACGTTGTCCATTGCACATGATTTCAAATCGTCCCCCTGTATCAGGGTAGAGACGCACAGATTCAATTTCTTCACTAAAAGTATGCAGTAACTCTTGGCTTAGCCAAGTGGCTCGAAGCATCCAATTACACTGGCGGCAATAGTAGATCTCAATATTGGCTTTTTCCATGGTGTACCTTTTGTGAAGAAGTAAGGGCCATTCGCAACAAAGGACCTTTCGACCCTTCAGTAACCTTCAGTAACCTTCAGTAACCTTCAGTAACCTTCAGTAAAGTTACAGATTACTCGATGGCTAATTGATAAACAGCACTGTCGAACCATGGCTTAGGCTGGTGAGCAATAATGTTTTTTCATTGACGACATCAATACGTCGGCTTTGTTGAGCATCCATCTTGAAAAATTGAGTAATCAGTTCTAATTGCTCAGGGGTAAAGTCCTTACTTTGACTAGAACTAATGTTTTTAAATTCGCTAGGCGATATCAATAAGTAGCTATCAC
>NZ_NDIO01000302.1:0-17726 GCF_002241085.1 Vibrio sp. V03_P4A6T147 | reverse complement strand
ACTAAGGAGTTGTCGAAATCTGCCTTTAACTCATCGACGTAATCGTTCGAAAGCGGCTCTTCATCCCTTAGTAAGTAGACCATACGCAGGTAAGAAGCGGCACTAGATATGTCAAATACACCTAGCTGCTTCACTTGCTCTTTCAACTGAGTAAAGCCTTCATCTTCAATGCCTAAACCAAATTGCAAAACAAACTCATCAATCTTACGAGTATGAATGTTACTTGGGTCAAAACTTTGAATATTCTCAAGCAGCTCGTTATCCGCTCCGGAGAATAAGTTGTCGAATAGATAACCATCCATTGCTAAGATCCGGAAAACGAAATCCAGCAAAGCACGGGCAGTTAAAAATTGGTCTTTGATCAGGCGAGCTTTTAGTAACAAAGCGATAATGTTCTTTTGAACAGAATCCAACCCCAGCAAAGCGTAATTGGCAGTCAACACGCTGTGACCGGATTTTTTCACTTCACTATCGTAAAGCGCAAAAAATGGGTTCTCTAAACTCGCCTCAGTTAATCGAGCAAGAAATTGAGCGGCAAAATCGGATGTATTTGCTTCATGGCTAAGAGTAAATTTCGGGTACCGTTCGAAATCTAGAAATGTATGGTTTTCAGGGATGTCGTCCGCTTGATTTTCCAGAAAAGCCTTTATCGACGCTTTCACATCGTTATGTGGGTTAGCACCTTCCTCTGCATAGTTCCCCAACATACCAATATTAATACCAACAACAAGTGGCTTGTCATTTCCTTTGAACTTAGTGAAACGCTCATCTAAGGCATGAATAGCCGTCTGGCTTGGACTAAAGCTGTGTGTCGCATCCAAATGAAAATCATGCGTCGCTTTATACTTTTGACTGTATTGCGTTAAGATCTCAGACTTACCATCGCCACTACTTCCACATAAGAAGATAATCTCATTAGATTTGGCAGACAAAAGTGCCTTTTTAAAATCAGCTTCAATATCCGTCTGAACATAAATATGTTTTTTGTAAGTTAAAAGATTGTCGTATTGATCATCGCGCTCAGTACTAACTGCAAAAGGAGATGATTTAGATAAAATGCTCAGAGCATCTAGTAAGGTCACAGTACTTCTCTGATCTTGATTCCAATTCTGAGAATCTTAAAACCCTGAGATTAATGATGCAATGCATAAGATTGTGTATGTCGATCTTAGTATGGTTTTTAGTGATAAAACGCATGCTTTCCTCTCAAAGCTATCCTCCGTTAATATTGCGTGCTTCCTGACGCCCGATTTGGGGGAATAAACATAAAACCAAAATAACCGTCAGTTATTTTGTGATAAGCAGCAAATAAAGAGACGATAAATTTGCGCTTAAAATAGCGATTCAAATCACCTTTTCAGCGCATTTACTCCCATAAATCTTCTTCACACATCACATAAAACCGCGCGAATGTTACTAGCCACGGTTTATTTCCATTTGGAAGTGGAAATAGGGCTTATCCACCCTTAATCCCTTTTACGCTATTTTCTTCTCCAAGCTAAACATTTGGAGAACCCCACGGTGCAAAACTCTCAACCCATTAGCATGGATGATGCACAGATTATAGAGCTTGGTTTGTCGCTCACCGAACGAGCCATTGCCTTGCTTAATTCACACGCTATCTACCCCGATTCGCTACAGAAAAAAATGCTCGAAACACACATCAAAGCGATGGTTTGGCGCTCGTTTAGCGGTGAATCGTTACCTGAACTCGATATGGAGATGTTTGATGAAATCTCTCCCATTTGTTTCACCTTGGCCGAGCAAGTGTGTCGTTGGATGGAGAACCTCGCTTATGAAGAAGCGCATCTGCTTTCGGTCCATTTTGAAGTAGCTAAAGAAAACGAATTAAACCCAACAGCAGGAGAAACAACATGTCAGTAATCAAAGTCGTTATTGGTGATCGCATGGGCAAAGGTCAGAAAGTAGGAGCCGGTGCTCAAGCGGCAGGCGCTGAAGTGACCGTTATTCCCGGCATGGCCGCAGACATGAAGTTAGGTGATGTCATGCATCAGCAGCAAGCCGATTTAGGGATTTCTTTTTGCGGCAGCGGCGGCGCTGGTGCTATCACAGCGCAAACAAAATATGGCTATCAATGCCGTTATGGAATGCGCTCTGTTGAGGAAGGGATAACCGCGATCAATGAAGGCTGTGTGGTTTTGGGTTTCGGCTTTATGGATAAAGAAGATCTGGGCGAAAAACTGGTGAAGGCGTTTGTGGCTAAGCATGGCGTCAAAGCATGAAAGAGCAGTTAACCACTAAGGTAACCGTGAGTGGCAAGGGCGAAACAAAGCAGCAGGCTTTTGCCGCGGCTTTAAGCCAAGTACAACCCACGTTACTTAAGAATAACGCAAAAGTTCTCCTCCGGATTGAGCCGTTAGACGTCAACGTTTTGCAAGCAGAAGAGAAAGTAAAGCGAGAGAAATTCCTTTTCTTCTTTCTTGCAAGAGATCGACGCCAATACAGCGTCAAGCTAGAGGTTACGGTCAGCCTGACCCACATCGATGTGGAACAGGTCGATTTCAAACGTTAACAGGTCACTATAAGGATCCCTGACATGTTTCTTATCATTCTCTTTAAGTCCATCATTATTGGTGGCTTAGTCGGTATCGGCGTTGGAGTAGGCGCGGCAAGGATGTTCCATGCTCCAACTATCCAAGGTATGGGTGCATTTCGTACTCTGGGAGAGTTGAACTCGTGTGAAGGCGACCCTGCCTCTCACTTCTCTTTTGGGCTTGGATTCTTCTTTAATGCTTGGGCCTCAACGGTTGCGGCAGGGGCATTCACTCAAGATGTTGACCACCGCATCATCCCGAACTGGGGCGCGGCGGCGCTGATGATAAAAAACCGCGACCTTGCCACTACCTTGCATGATCCAAAACGAATGGGCATTGCTTGCGCCATCATCGGTGCGATTGTGGTTGCGTTTCTTAACTCAACGGCGGCGGCCGTTCCTGCGGCGCTGCAAGTCACGGCAGTAAAGGTATTAGTACCAGCGGCAAACTTACTGGTGAATACCGTCATGCCGGTTATTTTCTGGCTAGCGGCAATTGAAGCGGGTAAGAAATCGGGCTTTTGGGCCACTATCTTTGGTGGTTTAGCTCAGATGATTATGGGCAACGCCGTTCCTGGTTTGGTGCTGGGTATTTTGATTGGTAAAGGTGTTGAAGAGAGTGGTTGGAACAGAGTAACTCAGATCATGATGGCGGCGATTATTGCACTGTTTGCGTTAAGTGCTTTCTTCCGCGGGTTCGACATGAAATTTATCGAAGCTTTCCATATGCAAGTTCCTTTGTGGCTTGAAAATATCCATCTCATGATCAGTGGCAAATAAGGAGTTGACCATGGACGAAAAAATGAAACACAACTTTTGGTATGCCGACTGGTCTTTCCCAATTTTCGTGGGCTTGCTTTCAGCCGGGGTTTTTGCCGGAACGCACATGTACTACTTATACGGTGTCGGTGCTTTTAACGAGGTGGCGTTTGTTTCCATGCTGCGAGCAGGGATGGATACAGGCGCGTACGGTGCGGTGGCCGCTTTTGGTGCAAGCTTTTTGTTTGCACGCATCATTGAAGGTTCGCTCGTGGGCATTTTGGATATCGGTGGCGCAGTGCAAACCGGTGTGGGTTTAGGGATTCCAGCTTTACTACTGGGTGCTGGCATTGTTTATCCTCTTGAAAATTTCACCGCTTCGTTAATCACAGGCATGCTCGCTGGTTTGGCGATTGGTGGCTTAATTGTGCTGGCACGTAAATTTACCATCAACCAAAGCGATTCAACCTACGGGGCTGATGTGATGATGGGAGCAGGCAATAGCTCCGGCCGTTTTCTTGGACCATTGATCATTTTATCTGCGATGGCCGCTTCTATCCCAATTGGGATCGGCTCTTTAGGTGGCGCATTGATTTTCTATGTGTGGGGTAAACCGATTACGGGTGGTGCAATTCTCGGAGCGATGGCGTTAGGAGCTCTTTTTCCTATCGCACTGTAAAACAAGCTGGGGTTTAAATTCTACTGAGAATCGCTCTTCGCGCCGATGAGCGAAGAGCGTGAGATGCAAATTATGTATGACATCCTGATCAAAAATGCCCAACAAGCGGGTGGGTGTAGTATCGATATCGCCCTTCAGGGCAACAAAATAGCTGCGGTGGGCGATCTTGCTGGTTCATTGGCAAAACAGACCGTCGATTTAGATCATGACGTTTTTGTCAGTGCTGGTTGGATTGACGGCCACACTCACTGCTATCCGAACTCGCCGATTTATAACGACCACCCCGATAACGTTGGGGTGTCCGGTGGCGTGACGACTGTCATTGATGCGGGCAGCACAGGCGCAAACGATGTGGATGATTTTGCGCAGCTTGCAGCGCAATGCACAACCCATGTGCGCGCACTACTTAACATCTCGAAAATTGGCTTGTTGCGCCAAAATGAACTGGCCGATGCTAACGACATTGATCTGGATAGCGCAAAGCAAGCACTGCTTCGTCATCCCGAATTTATTGTCGGCTTAAAAGCACGCATGAGCGGTAGTGTTGTCGGCCACAATGGCTTAATGCCACTTCATGCAGCCAAAGCATTACAGCAGCAATGCGGCTGCGTTCCATTGATGGTGCACGTCGGTAATGCGCCGCCAGATTTGGATGAGATTGTCGCTCTGCTGGGCAAAGGCGATATTCTCACTCACTGCTTTAATGGCAAGCCTAACCGCATTCTTGATTGTCATGGGGAAATAAAAAGCAGCGTTCAGCAGGCCAGAGCTCGAGGCCTGAAACTTGATATCGGCCACGGCAGTGCCAGTTTCAGTTTTGAGGTGGCTGAGCAGGCAATCGCACAAGGGATTTTGCCCGATACGATCAGTTCTGACATTTACTGTAAGAACCGGCTCAATGGCCCGGTTTACGGTCTTGCCCACCTGATGTCGATGTTTTTTACGCTCGGGTTATCCCATGAGCAGATCATTGAGCGCGTGACGAGTCAAGCAGCGCAAGCACTTCGCCTATCGAAAAAGGGGCTCTTAATTGCAGGCTATGATGCCGATTTAACGCTCTACACCATCAATAAAGCGTCGGTTAACTACACCGATACTCATCACCAGCATCGAACTGGACAACAGAGATTTACGCCTCTTGCTGCCATTATTGACGGCAAGCTTGTATTGACTGAACAAGGACAACAGAATTATGTCTTCCATTCTTGAAAAATATCACTTGAAACAAGTGATCAACGCATCTGGCCGTATGACAGCTCTTGGTGTTTCTACTCCGCAACCCGAAGTGGAGCAGACTGTCTGTTTTGGGATGAACAACTACTTTGAAATGAGCGATTTGGTGAACAAAACCGGCCAATATATTGCTCGTTTGCTGCAAGTTGAAAATGCAGTCGTGGTCTCATGTGCTTCTGCGGGGATTGCACAGAGTGTCGCGGCAGTCATTGTGCGTGGTAACCCTTATCTGCTTGAGCATCTGCATGCAAAAACGCACCCGATCGCAACGGATATTGTGATCCCCAAAGGGCATAACGTCAATTATGGTGCCCCGGTTGGCTGCATGGTAAATCTTGGCGGCGGTAACCTGATTGAGGCCGGTTGGGCTAATGAATGCAGCGCAGAACAATTAGCCGCGGCAATCACCCCCAATACCGCCGCCATTCTCTACATTAAATCGCACCATTGTGTGCAAAAAAGCATGTTAACCGTGGCACAAGCGGCCAAAGTGGCTCAAGACCACCAGCTTCCGCTGATTGTTGATGCAGCAGCAGAAGAGGATCTACAACTCTATTATCAGCAAGGGGCTGATCTGGTGATCTACAGTGGTGCGAAAGCGATTGAAGGCCCAACCAGCGGTTTAGTGATTGGGAAACATCAATATGTGGAATGGGTTAAGCAGCAATCTGCAGGGATTGGCCGTGCCATGAAAGTCGGTAAAGAAGGCATTTTAGGCCTAACGCATGCCATTGAGCTGTACTTAAGCCGCCAACAAGAAACCGGCCAACAAATGGTGGATAAAATGACGCCATTTATCGAGGGGTTAAACCGTATTGAAGGGATAAGCGCGCGCGTGGTTTGGGACAGTGCAGGCCGAGATATCGCACGTGCAGAAGTGAGTTTTGATGCCAAACAATTTGGTATCAGCGCTAATGAAGCCGTCACACGCCTCCAAAATGGTAACCCAGCGATTTACTGCCGCGCTTACAAATCCAATGAAGGTTCGGTGGAATTTGATGTCCGCAGTGTTTCATCTCATCAACTTGAACTTATTCTTAGCGCCATGAACCAACTGAATCAGGAGTCATTAGAATGTCTTTAAACCCTAATTTTTACGCTGACCGCGTATGTCTCAATGTGCTGGCGGGCTCTCATCATAATGCGATTGAAGTCTACCAAGCCGCAGAAGGCCATGTGTTGGTTGGTATGCTCTCGAAAGATTACCCAGATACCGCAAGCGCTGCGGCTGATATGAAAGCGTGCGCTAAAAAAATCGAGAATGCTTTATCGATTGGCCTTGGCGCAGGGGATCCCAAACAATCGGATATGGTGACGGCTTTAGCCGGAATACTGCAGCCTCAGCATGTCAATCAAGTCTTTACTGGTGTGGGGGCTACGCGTCAAGCGCTAGGTCAAAATCACACCATCGTGAATGGTTTGATTTCACCATCAGGCACTGTTGGCTTGGTTAAAATCTCAACTGGCCCGAAAAGTTCCGGCATGGAAGAAGCGGTTGTTCCCGTTGATACGGCGATTGCCATGTTGCAAGATATGGGCTGCAGCTCGGTCAAATTCTTCCCAATGCAGGGGCTAAAATGCAAAGCTGAGTACCAAGAAGTTGCCAACGCCTGTGCTCGTCACCACTTTTGGTTAGAGCCAACGGGTGGTATTGATCTAAACAACTTTGAAGAGATTTTACGCATCGCTCTCGATGCGGGTGTCGAAAAAGTCATTCCACACATTTATAGCTCAATCATCGATGAACAGACCGGACAGACTCGCCCCGAGGATGTGAAAACCCTGCTGGCCATGACTCAAAAACAACTAGCACATTCATAACACCGACGCCGGAGCATGTGCTCCGGCATAACAAAGCGTTGGCTATCTATTGCCTTTAGTGCATTTTACCTTTTAGATAGCGCTGTTCATGCTGGAATGGGAATCGATGATGTACAAGCTACCGCACCCTCGCCTAATTCATTTGTTGGATGCTGTATCCGCCTCGCCTTTGACTCAGGACGAACTTGCGCAACGGCTTAATGTTTCGACACGAACCATACGCACCGATGTCGCGCTGCTCAATAATGTGATGGTCAATCATGGCGCGCATCTTCTCCACCAGCGCGGTTCCGGTTACCAACTCAATATTTACAACCCGTCAACTTTCGAGCATTTTTTGTCGAGGGTGCAAAATGCAGAAACGATTCCAAGGACCAGTAAAGAGCGCATCATTCAGATTCAAGTACTGCTATTAACGGCAGAACAAGGCGTAAAAATTGACGAATTGGCCGAGACATGGAATCTAAGCCGCACTGTTATTCAAAATGATATGGTTGATGTACGCAGCCAACTGGCCACGTTTGGTTTATCGATTGAAAGTAAACCTCGTTTGGGCATGCTGATCCAAGGCCCAGAAATGGCGATTCGCTCCCGTTTAACACAACTTATCTACATCGAACAAAAAGAGACAAAACAAGCTCTGGGCTTTATTAGTACGATTTTCCCTGAAAAATCTCAGCAAATTTTTGCAGCGCGCTTTCGTGAAGTGTTGACCAACCATACACTCTATATCAATGATATTGGGCTGCGTTGGTTAACCCTTTATGCTGCCGTCACACTGCACAGGCTCGCGTGTGGCAAAGAGCTTACCGAATTTTCTAAAAACGATGTTCATGAAACGACGCTACCAATTGCCAAAGCGTTATTTTCTGCGCTACCGATGCTGCTACCCGCCAATAACCATGAAATTGCCGCCTTGGCGATTCACATTCAAGCGAGAATTGCGACGAATCAAGCACTCCTTAGCCAGGGTGTACAGCATGAAGCCGATGCTCTAGTCACTCATATCTTTGATTATATCTATCAAAATTACCCTTACGATGTGCGTGACGATGCGCTATTACGCCGCGATCTCCACAACCACGTCTGCCATATGATCATTCGTGTCAAACATCATGTCGCCACAATTAACCCATTGGCCGAGCATATCAAACAGCACTACCCACTCGCTTACAGTATTACCTTATCGGCCATCGCAGACTGGATCAGAGAGACGGGTTACTGCATGACACAGCACGAAATAGGCTATCTTGTGATTCACATTGGTGTGGGGCTTGAACGTAATTACCATTTAGGTCACCGTACACCCAAAGCGCTTCTGTATTGCGACGCCGGTAATGCCGCAACACTTGGGCTAGAAGCGATCATCCGCCGCCAGTATCCGCAATTGGATATGAAAACGGTTTATTCCCCCGAACAGTTGATCACCGCTGATGCCACGCAAGCGGACCTCATTATTACCACCATGCCCTTAGCCAATAGAGAGATTCAGAGCTTTGTGGTTGACCCCTTCCCTACCCAACATCAATTGGAAGAACTGGGCAAACAAGTGTTGGTTGATCGCACGCACTCTTATCTTTTGGATAAGTATTTTTCCAAGGCTCAATTTCTCTACCTCGATGACGTCATTGAGCAATCACACCTCTTTGAGCAGGTTTGCTCGCATCTTGAATCAACGGAGTTGGTAGAGGAAGGATACCGAGCTTCACTGCAAGAGCGAGAGAGTTTGGTTTCAACCATGATGGGCGAATACATTGCTCTACCTCACTCAATTGAACTATTTGCTAAACGTTCGATGGTTTACACCGTCGCTGCACCGCGTGGAATTGAATGGGGTAATGGTGAAAAAGCCTATCTGATCTTTTTCCTCGCCTTAAGTAAATGTGACTATGAAGAGGCGATGGGGCTGTATGATCTTTTCCAAGTGCTGAT
The DNA here is from genome assembly GCF_002241085.1 of Vibrio sp. V03_P4A6T147. Classification (NCBI taxonomy): domain Bacteria; kingdom Pseudomonadati; phylum Pseudomonadota; class Gammaproteobacteria; order Vibrionales; family Vibrionaceae; genus Vibrio; species Vibrio sp. V03_P4A6T147. Next base: position 8,748 of record NZ_NDIO01000302.1, on the reverse strand, counting down.
TAATAAAAAATTAGGTAAAAGTCTGTCGCAATGCGAAACCTTCAAGCACTTCAAAACACTGGCGCACTTGGAATTACAATAAAATATATCGCTGTGTGATGCTTCCTAGATGCCCTCTATTTTTTAGATACCGTCTGTTTTTAGGTTCCGTCTGTTTTTAGAAACACTCGTTTTTTAGGGACCAGTCTTTTATAAACAAGCCGTTTAGAGAGAAAACCAAGGCACAACAAGGCCCTCGCTAAGAGGGCCTTAATATCAAGATTACTGAGTGAAGAGGGTTTACAACACGTCGAAGCGATCGGCGTTCATGACTTTGGTCCAAGCAGCGACAAAGTCTTTGACGAACTTCTCTTTGTTATCGTCCTGCGCGTAAATTTCAGCGTATGAGCGCAAAATGGAGTTTGAGCCAAACACCAAATCAACACGAGTCGCTGTCCATTTTGTTTTACCGCTCTTACGCTCAACCATATCGTAAGAGTTACGGCCTGTTGGCTTCCAAGTGTAATTCATGTCGGTGAGGTTAACGAAGAAATCGTTAGTCAACGCCCCAACACGGTCTGTCAATACACCATGTTGACTGCCGCCATAGTTTGTACCGAGCACTCGCAATCCACCAATCAATACGGTCATTTCTGGGGCGGTCAGGCGCAATAGTTGCGCTTTATCTAACAGCATCTCTTCTGGGTTAACCACGTAATGTTTCTTTTGCCAGTTACGGAAACCATCCGCCAGTGGCTCAAGCACATCAAACGATTCCACATCCGTTTGTTCAAGCGTTGCATCACCACGTCCGGTAGTAAAAGGCACAGTAATATTAACGCCTGCCGCTTTGGCCGCTTGTTCAACACCGACGTTACCCGCCAAAACAATGGTATCGGCGATGCTAATACCCGCATCAGCAGCAATTTTATCCAGAACAGCCAACACTTTGCTGAGTCTTTCTGGCTCATTACCTTGCCAATCTTTTTGAGGAGCCAAGCGAATGCGCGCACCGTTAGCGCCACCACGTTTATCGGAACCACGAAAAGTACGAGCACTATCCCATGCGGTGCTGACCATCTCACTGATGCTTAAGCCGCTGGCCGCTATTTTTGCTTTTACTGCATCCACATCATAATCTTTACGACCTGCGGGGATGGGATCTTGCCAAATGAGATCTTCTGCCGGAACATCAGGGCCAAAGTAACGCGCTTTAGGCCCCATATCACGGTGAGTAAGCTTAAACCAAGCTCGCGCAAACACTTCAGAGAAATACGCTGGGTCTTTGTAGAAACGCTCTGAGATCTTGCGATATTCAGGATCCATCTTCAGCGCCATATCGGCATCGGTCATCATAGGGTTATAACGAATGCTTGGGTCTTCCACATCAACCGGTTTATCTTCCTCTTTGATGTTGATTGGCTCCCACTGCCACGCACCGGCAGGGCTCTTCGTCAGTTGCCATTCGTAGGTAAACAACAGGTGGAAGAAGCCGTTATCCCACTGGGTTGGGTGCGTAGTCCATGCACCTTCAATACCACTGGTGACGGTATTACGGCCAATGCCGCGGCTGGTGTGGTTATTCCAACCCAAGCCTTGTTCGTGCAAGTCCGCCCCTTCAGGATCTGGCCCTAAGTTCGCAGCGCTACCATTACCATGCGCTTTACCCACCGTATGCCCACCCGCTGTCAGCGCCACGGTTTCTTCATCATTCATTGCCATGCGCTCAAAAGTGACGCGCATGTCATGTGCGGTTTTAAGCGGGTCTGGATTACCGTCAACGCCTTCAGGGTTTACATAAATCAGGCCCATCATCACGGCAGCAAGCGGGTTTTCTAGATCACGCACACCGGAATAGCGGCTATTTTCTCCGCCACTTGGCGCTAGCCACTCTTTTTCTAAGCCCCAATAAGTGTCTTTTTCTGGGTGCCAAATATCTTCACGACCAAAAGCGAAACCAAAGGTTTTAAGCCCCATGGATTCATAAGCCATATTACCCGCCAAGATCATCAGATCCGCCCAACTGATTTTGTTGCCGTATTTTTGTTTGATTGGCCACAATAAGCGACGAGCTTTATCTAAATTGGCGTTATCAGGCCACGAGTTAAGCGGAGCAAAACGCTGGTTGCCAGAGCCCGCACCACCGCGACCATCTGCAATTCGGTAAGTACCCGCGGAGTGCCATGCCATGCGGATCATCAAACCGCCGTAATGCCCCCAGTCGGCAGGCCACCACTCTTGGCTATCGGTCATTAGTGCTTTGAGATCTTTTTTCAAGGCATCAACATCCAATGTTTTTAGCGCATCGCGGTAATTAAAATCCGCACCCATTGGGTTGGTTTTCACGTCGTGCTGGTGAAGAATGTCAAGATTCAGTGCTTTTGGCCACCAATCCATGTTCGATAGTTCAGCAGAGGTTACTCCGCCGTGCATGACAGGGCATTTACCGCCCGAATTCATACCTTTATTCTCCATTGCGTTCTCCTTGCTTCGCATTACTGCGGCTATTTAAGTGTGCTTGATTTATTCTAAAAACACTCAGCACGGTCGATATTGGCTGAACATTCACTGTATTAAATTCAAATGCAACAAAACTTAGAACAACATCATGTATATACAATAACAACGAGAGGTGATGAGCCTGCGGTCACGACTTGTTCGAAAAACCTTTTTCTTCAAAACCTTGCCACGATTATTGTTTCTGCTGCGTTCTGTACAGACTAGACAAGATGAGCATTAAACACTAATTCACTGTGGCTATTAATTTGATAGGCATCCTCTAACGCAATACGGCTAAGTTCACCCCTAAAGTCTCTCCTAACCACAGAACTTGTCCCTCAGAATGGTCATACCTATCGTCTCCAGAAACCGGATGGATTAACACGCTAAGACCTTCCCGATGTTCATCTAGCCACTCAATAAATCCGTGGCGATTGTCAGCAAGGTGTACTTCAAACATCGGCTTTAAGTGCGGGCCAACAAGCCTTGGTACTAAGCCAAACATGGCTTGTACATCATGTCGTTGTTGGGCAATTTTTTGTTGTACGCGTTGTGCTTTTGCTTGCTCTGCGAGATCAAAATAAACATGGGCATGAAACATAAAATAACTCCTCTTGATTTTTAAGCAGTGTACTACGCCAAAAGAGCATAGAAACCACAACAAATTTGCTGATGATTTTCAGCTAATTTGAAGGTACTAACCACAACGTATTCTATTTTAAGAGCCAAGAAATGGGCATTATCACACGATGACGTTGATTCAAACCAAGAACCAGCGTATTAAATAACCTCAAACTTTCGATGGTGGATACCCGCTTTGCAACCTATCAATCAACTGCTTCTCTCAATGCAGCCGTTATTGGAACAGTACGGCTACCTAGCACTGATCATCAGCATCTTTTTCGAAGGGATTGGCATTCCGATGCCCGGCCAATCGCTCATGATTGCCGCGTCCATTTTGTCATCCAATGGCGTAATGAATTTCTCTCTTGTTATGATTGTATCGTGGCTAAGCTGCTTTATTGGTAATAGTTGCGGCTATCTACTCGGCTATTATTTTGAGGGTTGGTTGGATAAAAAAGGCTATATTTCAGGGGCTAAATTTCAAAAACTGCAAAGCGCTATTCAAAAATACGGCCCGATTTGCTTAATCATCAGTCGCTTTGTTGAGGGGATGAAACAATTCATGCCATTAGCCTGCGGAGTGGCGAAAATGCCCATCAGAGTATTTTTACTGGGTAACGTGCTTGCCACCACAGTTTGGGTCGCGGTCTTTGGTTTACTCACCCATTTTGCGTTTAAACATCTTCATCAAATCAGCCACTTTTATTCTGCTTACCGCTATTGGATCTGGGCAATAGCCGCTATCACTTTTATTGTTATGATTTATGCAGTATTGAAACATAGACACACTCAGCGCTGATAGCGACCTGTCTCTGACTTCATTTACCACCCCTTCTGTCATCACCACATAAAAATAAGTGCAGAGGCTAGTGATTGTGTTTCCACTCAATTTGATGTTTGATGTTGCCATTATGTGAACATTTACACCAACTCTGAATGTGCTCAAAGAACACACTAGGATGATTTAAGGAGACAACATGGACGTGATCGTCTTAGGCAGCGGCGTCATCGGGCTAACCAGCGCATGGTATTTATCACAAGCGGGCCACCGAGTAACGGTGGTGGATCGCCAATCACAAGGTGCAAAAGAGACCAGTTTTGCTAACGCAGGGCAAATATCTTACGGCTACTCTTCCCCTTGGGCTGCACCCGGCATCCCACAAAAAGCATTAAAGTGGCTGTTTGAAGAGCATGCACCGTTGAAAATAAAACCATCTATCGACCCACAGCTGTTGGCGTGGATGGGTAAAATGTTATTGAACTGCCAACAGGATCGTTACAACATCAATAAAGCCAGAATGCTGGCGATTGCCAATTACAGCCGCGTTTGTTTGGCTGACCTGAATCAGCAACATAACCTGCAATATCAAGGCCGTCGGCTTGGAACGTTGCAAGTATTTCGCAGCGAAAAACAGCTACAAGCGATACAAAAGGACATCAAACTACTCGAGCAAAGTGGGATTCGTTATCAGCTTCTTGATGTCGATGGGTGCATTAAGCAAGAGCCGGGGCTTGCTCTTGTACGCGATAAATTGCGAGGTGGTTTGTACCTCCCCGACGATGAAACCGGGGACTGCTATCTGTTTTGCCAACAATTAACAGAGCTCGCGAAAAGCCGTGGGGTGCAATTTCTGTTTGATACACAAATAAAAACATTAACCACTGAAGGCAAAAAGATCATCGCTGTCCAAACCGATAAAGGTGAGCTAAAAGCAGACAAATATGTCGTCGCACTCGGCAGTTACTCTACCGCTTTACTGGCGACATTGGGTATCTCCATTCCTGTTTATCCAGTGAAAGGGTACTCACTAACGCTGCCGATTGTCGACGCCGAATTGTCCCCGCGTTCAACGGTAATGGACGAAACATATAAAGTGGCCATCACTCGTTTTGAGGATCGAATTCGTGTCGCGGGCACGGCAGAGTTAGCCGGGTTTGATCCTGCCTTGCCTGATGCGCGTAAAGCAACCATTGCAAAAGTCGTGACCGATCTCTTTCCTCAAGGCGGTGATTTAGCACAAGCTGAATTCTGGACAGGCTTTAGACCAATGACGCCTGACGGGACCCCGATTATAGGCTCCACTCCATTTGAAAACCTCTACACCAATACCGGACATGGAACCTTAGGGTGGACGATGGCTTGCGGATCTGGACAGCTTCTTGCCGACATCGTCAGTGAGCAAACTTGTGCTTTACCAATTCATGAGTTGAATCTCTCTCGCTACCTCATCAACTAGTCACAATAGAAAATGCTTATTATTAGCTAAACCTTAGTGGAAAGTTATTATGCATAATGATTCATCCGAGAGGATTTAATTTCCAACCTTTCGGGTGACCAACCCATATGCGCTGAAATTTTAGCCAATTCTAATTAACCCACCTATTATTTAACATTTCATTAGCATTTTGTGTTCCTCATCACGCTAACGATTATTCACAGACAAATAAATTAACATCTAAGTTACAAAAAGATTAATATGTTGCCCACAAAGCAAACACAACACTCACCAAAACTACTAAAACAGGGAAATGCATATGCAGTCATTTGTTGATTTTCTGAATGGAATAATCTGGAGCCCGGCGCTAATTTATTTATGCCTTGGTGCGGGTTTATTCTACTCAATTGTGACCCGATTCGTTCAGGTCCGTCACTTTTTTGAAATGTGGCGACTTCTCCTTTCCGGTAAAAGCTCAACCAAAGGGATATCCTCTTTCCAAGCTTTGGCCGTTTCACTTTCGGGACGCGTCGGTACGGGTAATATTGCAGGCGTAGCCGCAGCAATTGGTTTTGGTGGCCCTGGTGCTATTTTCTGGATGTGGGTAGTGGCCTTTTTTGGTGCCGCGACTGCTTATGCTGAATCAACTCTGGCACAAATTTATAAAGAAGAAGATGAAGGTGAATTCCGTGGTGGCCCCGCTTATTACATCGAAAAAGCGATGGGACAAAAATGGTATGCATGGATCTTCGCCATTTCCACCATCTTTGCTTGTGGTGTGCTTTTACCTGGCGTGCAATCCAACAGCATTGGTAATGCCGTAGAAGCAGCTTTTGGGGCTGGCCCAATCATTGAAACCACTATCGGTAGCTTCACTTTTGCTAAGATTTTTACTGGTACCGTAGTGTCAATTATTTTAGCTTTCATCATCTTTGGTGGTGTTAAGCGTATCGCTAACTTCACACAGGTCGTGGTGCCATTTATGGCTTTGGCCTATGTCATTACTGCGTTTGTTATCATCCTGCTTAACATCAGTGAAGTACCACGTATTTTTGCCATGATCATTGGTGATGCGTTCACACCAATGGCAGGTATTGGTGCTGCGATTGGTTGGGGGGTAAAACGAGGTGTTTACTCAAACGAAGCAGGCCAAGGTACTGGACCGCACGCTGCGGCTGCCGCGAGTGTTGATCACCCAGCGCAGCAAGGTTTAGTGCAAGCATTTTCTATCTACATTGATACTTTGCTGGTCTGTTCCGCAACCGCGTTCATGATTCTGATCACTGGTGCTTATAACGTACACGGCGGCGCAGAAGGTGCATTTTTAGTACAGAACATCGCGGCGGATATTAGTGCCAATGGCCCAGTATTTACCCAAATGGCGATTGAGAGCGCACTACCGGGCGTGGGCAAACCTTTTGTTGCGTTTGCTCTGTTCTTCTTCGCCTTTACCACGATTTTGGCATACTACTATATTGCTGAAACGAATATTGCTTACATTCGCCGCACCTTTAAAGTCGATGGCCTGATGTTCCTTCTTAAAGTAGTGATCATCGCAACGGTATTCTACGGCACAGTGAGAACCGCGAACCTTGCTTGGGCAATGGGTGATGTGGGCGTGGGTTTGATGGCGTGGCTAAACATAGTCGGGATTTTGATCATCTTCTTTATGGCTAAACCAGCTATTGCAGCACTCAAAGATTATGAAGAGCAACAAAAACAAGGTGTCGATGAGTATCTTTTCAACCCAGTAAAACTCGGCATTAAGAATGCGACATATTGGGAAGGAAAATATAAACGCAAAACGGGACAAGAACCAACCGTAGAAGAAAGCTCCGTGGGTGTTGAACAACCATCATCCTAACGGATTACTAAGCTCATCAGCAAAAAGCATTCAAGGTAAACGTAAAAAGGGTTAGCAAACGCTCTGTCTCTTGATCACAAGTCTGGTGAATCAAGAGACTTAGCCAGTTCATACCCTTCAAGGATGGTTTGTAACCTAAACCATCCTTGCCATAATGTCTTTATAGAAGCACGACCCGTTCGCTTTGTATTCTTCCAACCCCCTAATCGAGCAATACCTCTGTAAGCCCATGATATGTCCGGAGCTTCCTTCGGTAGCCCTTTTCTTTCTAGCTTTAGCCACATTAGCTTCCATGCTTTGCCTTTTAATATCAGCTCACAACTGCTCTTAGATAACTCATCTGATTCATTCATAAATCTCAACTGGAGCAACCGAGTCGCGATAAAAGCCAGAATAACGCTGAGCCTTTCTAAGTTATCTTTGCTTTGCATTCTCAATTGCTCGACTTGAGTGCCTTCACTTTTCCAGACTTTATGAAAATCTTCAATTAGCCAGCGCTGCTCATAATAACTGACGATTTTAAGTGCCTCTTCCCTGCTCGTTACTGGCTCTGAGGTCAGTAAGTGCCATGCGAGCTTATCGTTACTCTCTCCTTGCTCTATGCATCCCACGTAGTAAAGCGGAATGTTATTGAACTCTTTTTTATTCGCGGGAGATTTGAGTGTCACGGGGGCATATTTGATGTCTAGGTGAACCGTGCGAGCTTTACGGCCGCCTTTTTGCGGTATGTCGAGCACTCTTTCTCCTGCTGATTGAAGCTTGGAAGCGTAGTCATAAAGACGATTATCATGCTCTTTTATACAGCGACTTTGCATTGAGCGAACGAGGAATCGCTGTTGTTGCTCTTGCTTGTAAGTGAGGTATTCAAATAGGTCGGCTTCTCTATCGCACACAGAAATAACATCTGAGATTTTCTCGCCAAGTCGCTCTGCGACATGGCGAGAAGCTTGCTCCCATTTATAGCTTTCTTTCTCTTTGTATGGTCGAGTGGCGTACTGGTGTCCTTGTCCACGCTTTTCAATATCTCGAGTCCAGCGTTGTTGTTCAATTAAGCCAACAACCACTTGAGTTTCGGGAGCAAAAAGTAAGGTCGAGTGTATGAACATAGCTCGATTTCGATTGCCTTGATTGGAGTGTCCAAGTTCATCTTGTATGCTGCGATGGGAGTAGCTTAGAGAAGTCGTATCTTCTAATGCAAGAAGTGTTTGTTGTTCTAAAGCCTCTTGCGCTGTGACATAAAAGCCCGCTTCAGCGATATCTTCTGCTTTGATTTGCTCATTACGGATAAAGCGATAAGCCCCTTCCATATCTGCAGGGGAGATGATGAGTTTCGAGACCGGTACGCCAGGTTGCTCGGCCAAAGAGGCTGCTAGGGCAACGAGTCTTTGAGTACGTCTTGGGTCATTGAGGTGAGCTTGACCAAATTGCTTTTGTGCCCAGAGGGTTGGTTCTATATAAGTCATTCTAATCATCCTTGTTATTGCTTAGATGATCAGATCATGAAACATAAAATTAGTTCAAAAAAATCCCCAAGCAGAGGCTTGGGGATTTGTGTATAAGAGACAG
>NZ_NDIO01000253.1:0-3554 GCF_002241085.1 Vibrio sp. V03_P4A6T147 | reverse complement strand
CCTTATTACTTCCTTGCAAAAATATATACTACAACTTTTTAATATTCAGTATCAAATTTTACACATTCACATCTATACTAGTCACAAATTCGAAACAACAACCCTACATATAGTTATAACAACCAAAAAAACCTAAGGAGTCAGGATGATCATTGGAGTTCCTAAAGAAATCAAAAACCACGAATATCGTGTGGGCATGATTCCCGCAAGCGTGCGCGAACTTGTCTCACACGGTCACCAAGTTTATGTTGAAACAAATGCCGGTTCCGGCATCGGCTTTTCAGACGATGATTACATCGCTGTAGGCGCATCCATTCTTCCTACTGCTTCTAACATTTTTGCGAAAGCAGAAATGATTGTTAAGGTCAAAGAACCTCAGGCTGCTGAACGAGCAATGCTCCGCGAAGGCCAAATTTTATTTACCTATTTACATCTAGCTCCAGATTTTCCACAAACTGAGGAGCTAATCAAGAGCAAAGCTGTCTGTATAGCCTACGAGACTGTAACAGATAATATGGGTCGCTTGCCACTATTAGCACCAATGTCTGAAGTCGCTGGTCGAATGTCTATTCAATCAGGTGCGCAGTGTTTAGAAAAATCACACGCGGGCTGTGGTTTGTTACTGGGTGGTGTACCCGGAGTCGCACCAGCAAAAGTGGTGGTGATTGGTGGTGGTGTAGTCGGTGCTAACGCAGCCAGAATTGCTGTCGGAATGCGTGCTGATGTGACGATTCTCGACCGAAGTGTTGATATGCTGCGTAAACTCGATGAAGAATTCCAAGGTCACGCTAAAGTCGTGTATTCAACAAAGGATGCGATTGAAAAATACGTCCTCGAAGCCGATTTAGTAATAGGCGCAGTACTGATCCCCGGAGCAGCAGCTCCTAAACTCGTAACTAAAGATCTGATTTCTAGAATGAAACCTGGCTCTGCGGTCGTTGATGTGGCAATTGACCAAGGCGGCTGCTTTGAAACCTCACATGCTACCACTCATGATGACCCGACCTATATCGTTGATGACGTCGTTCATTACTGCGTCGCAAACATGCCAGGCGCTGTGGCTCGCACATCAACTTTCGCCTTGAATAACGCTACGTTGCCTTACATTGTTAAACTGGCCAATAAAGGTTATCAACGTGCATTATTAGAGGATAAAGGATTCCTAGAAGGTTTAAACGTGATACACGGTAAAGTCACCTGTAAAGAGGTCGCCGAGAGTTTCAACCTTGAATATCTTGACCCATCTGAAGCTATCGCTCTGTTTAACTAACGATAACAATTTGCGGTAAAGCTCTCAATTCTTAGCCAAGTGTGTCATGCGCTTGGCTTTTATTTTTTATAAGCGTGAACCAATATATTGCGTGGCGTTACTTTCCTAGCGCAAAACTGCTCAATCTGCACCTCATAGCCTTGCTCTTGAAGATAAAGTGCCTTATCCAATACCAACCAAAGCTCAATCATGCGGAGAAATGCCTGTTGTACTAAGCCTATCCTTTCCATCTGCCAAAAACGCTGCTTGCCTTTACGTTCATAAGCAGGCCAATCCACTTCTGGTAATACGATGCCTTTTTGTGCCGCCGCCCAATAACAAAAAGCTAAAAATCCTTCGGCTAGTTGTGATTTTTTGAGGCTCGGAATTGGGCAATATTGATGATGCCCAAGCTCAGATCTTAGCAACAAATCAAAACCCAAACGAAACGTCATTTCTTGCAAACGATGACGGCGAACCCGCTCTCCCCCCGTAACGGTTTCTTGCAGCGGAATACGCAGCTCTTCTTTGGACAAGGCAAGAGAAGAAGTACGACCGTAGCTGGACATGGGTTGGTAGCTATCGGCTTTGATTAAATGGTAGCAACATGGTGAAAACGTAATCGCAGGCAAGCGATGAGCAACGGAATATTCGAGTAGGCGAACATGGAGATCACCACAGGCATGTAAAGCGACGGCATGCTGATTGGTATTGAAAACGCCAAACGCTTGCGGCTCAAAAGCGTCCCCTTGAATAAATTGCATCGGAAGATCATGTTCATCGGCGCATGCTTGTCCTGCATGGCAGAGCTGCGACTGATATTCAAAACTAGTGACTTTTTGTTTTGACTGCGCTGCGATAATTCGACCTAAAAAGCCTTTACCCGCGCACCACTCTAGCCATTCCGTTCCTGAATGCCTAGAGAGGAGTGATTCGCTCATTAAACGAATTTGTTCTAGCTTTCTGCCAGGGATCCCCTGCTCTAAGTAAGGGCTGAGTGCTTGCTGAGTATTACGAGGGGCATCTTGAAGCCTAATCATGATATCCGCTTCTTTTAACCCCTCGATATACGGATGAAGTTGCTCAATGAGCGCTTGCGGCGATGACTTTAAGCTATCGATACTGTCCAAAGATAGCGTTTGCAACCACTGATCCAGCCTATGATCTGAATGTTTCCAAGGTGAACTGTCTAAGCCACTATGATGAAAGGGCTCAAATCGCCAAAAACGTTGGTTTTCAATTAAAAAAGCATCGATATGTTTGAAAAGCGCGCGCATACATCCCCCTAGAAAGGCCAATTCTAGGAGGTGATGGTTTAATTAGAAAGTGTTTCGTTTTAAATGATCAAAATTTGCTTAACGAACTGGCAATTCAATGTCTTTAAACATCTCTTCTATTTCGATATTCGATTTTAACGAGGTAGCCCGTTCGACCACAGGGCGAGTAAGATGAGGCGCGAAACGTTCCATAAAGTCAAACATATAAGAACGCAGGAATGTGCCTCGGCGAAAACCAATGCTAGTCGTGCTCGCACCAAAAAGATGGCTGGCATCAATCGCGATAAGATCGGTGTCGCGTGATTTATCTATCGCCATACTTGCGATAACACCCACCCCAATTCCCATCCGGACATAAGTTTTTATCACATCCGCATCGGTGGCGGTAAAGACAACTCGCGGCGTTAACCCTACGCGATTAAATGCAGTGTCTAACTCTGAACGGCCAGTAAAACCAAACACGTAAGTGACCAATGGATACGCGGCTAAATCCTCAATCGTTACTCGTTCTTTTTTTGCAAGAGCATGATCTTTGGGAACAACAATGGAGCGGTTCCAATGATAACAAGGTAGCATGATGGCATCTTGGTACAGATGAAGCGCTTCTGTTGCTATCGCAAAATTAGCGGTGCCTTTTGCAACCGCTTCCGACATCTGACTTGGGGTGCCTTGGTGCATGTGTAGCGACACTTTCGGATAACGCGCAGTGAATCCTTTGATTACATCAGGTAACGCGTAGCGAGCTTGTGTATGAGTCGTTGAAATATTCAGCGTACCCATCTCAGGGTGCGTATGCTCCCCTGCCACGGCCTTAATGCTTTCCACACGTGAAAGGATCTCTTGTGAGATACGAATAATATCTTCACCTGCACCCGTGACTTGTGTCAGGTGCTTACCGCTACGCTCAAAAATTTGAATACCCAATTCATCTTCGAGTAAACGAACCTGTTTACTAATGCCTGGCTGAGAGGTATAAAGGCTTTCCGCAGTTGCTGAGACATTCAGGTTGTGATTAACCACTTCAACAA
>NZ_NDIO01000119.1:0-3561 GCF_002241085.1 Vibrio sp. V03_P4A6T147 | reverse complement strand
TTTATCAACACGTTAATGTAGTGTAGGAATAATCTTACAAGAGAATAAACCCATAAAATTAGAATGTGAGATGCATATCCGCACCAAAACATAATTTCGGTGCGGATATTATTAATGAGATGAAGTACGAATAATTTCAGCTAAACTTGATAAGCGTCGTTGATGCTCAGCGACATAAGGATTACTACGATCCCAAGCATATCCTGCAAGAATAGAGCAAATCATCTGCTTTATTCTTGGATTGGGCGTTTGGTAAAAAATCACCTCTTGTAACATGCCGTTGTACCAACCTTCCACATAAGTGCGGAACGTATCCACTCCGACCATTAATGGCTGAGAATACTCTTGCTGCCAATCTACACTTTCTTTTTTTAGTTGGCGTACAACACAAGACACCGCTAACTGAGCCGATTTCATGGCTATCGTTACACCTGATGAAAACACCGGGTCTAAAAATTCACCAGCATTGCCTAATAAAGCATAATTTACCGTGGCCAACTGCTTAACATTTGCAGAATAGCCGCCTAGCTCACCAGCAGGATTAGGGTATTCGGACTTCGAAAGCAGTTCTGCCAGCTCAGGCATTTCATTCACCAACTGCTGGATCGCCGCAATTTTATCACTTGGATAGCCGTCAAAAAACGACGGTTCACCGACAACACCTAATGAACATGTGCCGTTAGAAAAAGGAATGAGCCAGTACCATACGTCAGGATTACGCGGATGGACGGAGATCAGTGTCTTGTTTCGGTCGTAGTCTGGTTGTTCAGGGGAGATATGATCAATGATATGGGTAAAGATGGCTTTTCTCGGAGGTAAACACGATGGCTCTTCCAAGTCGAGTAACTTAGGCAATACTCGGCCAAAGCCACTGGCATCCAGCACGAAGTCGGCTTCAATTTGATACGTTATGCCGTGTTGATCCGTCACCAATAATTGTGATTTATTCTCTTCAAATTCGATATTCGTCAGTTGATGTTGATAACGAATTTCAACCCCTTGCTTAACAGCAGAGTCCGCTAATACTTTATCAAATTGACTTCGCTGTACCTGAAAAGTGGTTCCCGGCCCATTCGAATATTTGTCGGTAAAATCAAACTGAGCGTATACACCATTTTTTCGAAAGGCAGCACCATTTTTATATTGAAAACCCGCACGCATAACATCAGGTAACATTCCCGCCGCTTCTATCACTTCCATACAAGCAGGTAATAAGCTTTCGCCAATAGAAAAGCGTGGGAAAAGTGCTTTTTCGATAACCAACACGCGTATGTTTTGCGCATGGAGCAATGCCGCGGCAGTCGAACCCGAAGGGCCCGCACCAATGATAACAACTTGAGTTATCTCTTTATTCATGAATTGACTCGCATCGATTTTAATTAAGCTTGGGCTTTTAGCTCTAACAAGGTGTGGCCAAGGCCAATATTGTCGGTTCGTTTGATCACCTGTAATCCTGCTGCTTGAACGATTTCTAAGAAATCTTCGCTGCGATAGAAGCGACTATTACCATTTGCAAGGCAGGTAAAATACAAAGAGGTGGCATTGAGGCTATAAGAAGCCGCATCGTACTTCTGTGAATCCCAGAACAGTTCCAAAATATAAACCGTCGAATATGCAGAAAGATTGGCACGAACGCGTTTTAAAATACTCAAAATTTCCATTGGCGAAAAACAGTCTAAAAACTGGCTCATCCACCACACGTCCGCATTTTTTGGTAACGGTTGTTCTTTATCGAGCATGTTAGCTGGAAAAGGATGAATACGCTGCGTAAAACCTTGTTGCTGCGCGTTAGCCATCGCCATTTCCAACTGTTGTGGCAGATCCACAATCGTCACTTCAACGTCTGAATCATAGTGACAACATTGCAGTGCCCATTTACCCGTATTGCCACCAATATCGACCAAATGTTTCGGTTTTTTACGAAACACTTCTTTCAGCAAAATAGGAAAAGAACGATCGGAATAGAAGTGATCGAATTTGAACCAACTGTCTTTAGCTTGCTGGGGCAAACGCGATAAACCTTGGTAGATGGTATCCCAATCGCCGAGTTCTTTCAGACCAGCAGGCTTGCCTTCGGTGATCGATTCGGTTAAGTGCATCATGGCGGCATAACAAACGTCTGCCGTGAAATCCATATTGGCTTGCGTCATCCCATCATGCAGCAAAAAAATGCCTAGATTAGCCAACGAATAATTCGGTTTATCCCATAAAACAATGTGGGCACTGATGGCCATATCGAGTAATACTTTAACGCCATACTCTGACACGCTCGTTTCTTGAGCAATTTGTTCTGCGTTTAAACCTTTTTCGCCAGCATTGTCTAATGCAGCCAGTATGCCTAAGTCACGTAATGTACGCGCCGTATGAAAAACGATGGGGGCAAAAGATAATTTTTGAGCTTCGGTTTTTGCCTCTAAAGCGTTATAAGGATCTATTTTTTGATTTAACACATTAAAACCTAACTTTAATTTGTGAACAATATCCAAACACTTAATCTAAGTTCGACTCAATTCTTAAAAATCAATATTTAAGTCAAGGATACAAACGTTTATAGTTGCGAAGAATAATCTTGTGCCATAGTATTTAACCCTATCAAAAACAATGCAATATCTTATGTCAAATCAACAGCAAATAATCACGTTAAATATTGATACTTGGGTTGCAAATTCTGCAGGCTTATCTCACCCTTCTGATTGGCAAAATTGGGCAAGAGAAGAGATTTGGCCTGACGATAATACGCTCAACACAGACCATATTCCTCCTATGATGCGCCGCAGAATGAGTAGTTTGAGCAAATTAGCCGTGCAGACTGCACTGACTGCTATAGAATCACAACGTATTGATTACATGGTGTTTTCATGTCGTCATGGCGAGCTTCATCGTAGCGTTGAAATCGTGAAGTCGATATTGATTGGCGAAGAAGCCTCACCAATGGCGTTTTCACAATCTGTTCATAATACAGCGGCAGGCCTAGCAACCATCGCTTCAAAACAACCGATCCCGTTAACCTCGATTGCAGCAGCACAAAACACATTTCAAAGTGCCATATTAGAAGCTTGGCTCTATTTAAATGAACACCCTAGTCACAAAGTGCTGTTGGTTGATTTTGATGAGCCATTACCTAGCGACTACCAACAATACGAAGAGTGGCAATTTCAAGGCTATGCCTTAGGGTTAACCCTGTCTCACGGTTCAAATTTTACGCTCTCTATGCAGATGTCTGATACCAAGCCACAACAGCCGCAAGCATTGTCGTTTCTTCACCACTATTTGTCAGAAAAATCTGAATGGATCATTGAGGGCTCGCAAAGCGCTTGGAAATGGCAACGAAAATGTTAGAGTTCAACCGCTACTGGCGTATTGCTGCTACAGGTTTTTGTTTTTTTATATTTGGTTTAGGCGGATTAACGCTGAGTTTTATTATTATCCCACTGATTGCATTATTTTCATCGCAAACAGATCGTCGAGAATATAAAGTTCAAAAATCAATCCAAAACTCATTCAATATATTTTGTAAGTTGATGAAATTAACAGGTGCCATCGACTATAAAATAACCAACG